>CAZPTG010000188.1:0-5118 GCA_964589355.1 uncultured Spirochaetaceae bacterium | reverse complement strand
AACTTTAGCTGATGAATTAATGAAAGACTTAAAAGAAAGTCAAAATGGATTTAACCCATTATTCTTAATGGCTGATTCGGGTGCTCGTGGTAGTAAAACTCAGATTAGACAATTAGGTGGTATGCGTGGATTGATGGCTAAACCTACAGGTGATGTTATCGAATTCCCAATTAAATCAAACTTTAAAGAAGGTCTTTCTATTATTGAATTCTTTATTTCTACCAATGGAGCTCGTAAGGGGCTATCCGATACAGCACTTAAAACAGCTGAGGCAGGTTATTTAACACGTCGTTTAGTTGATATTTCTCAAGATGTTGTTGTAAATGAAGAAGATTGTCATACAATTAATGGTATATGGATTGAAGCTTTAAAAGATGGTGATGATTTAGTAGAAGCACTAAGTTCTCGTATTGTTGGAAGATGTCCTGTTGAAGATGTACACCATCCATTTACTGGTGAACTTATTGCTCATGCAAACAAAGAAATAGATGAAAATATTGCTTTAGCAGTAGAAGAATCTGGTATTGAAAAAGTATTTATAAGAACTGTTTTAACTTGTGAAGCAAAGCATGGTGTTTGTAGAAAATGTTACGGAAGAAACCTTGCAACAAATAGATCTGTCCAAATTGGTGAGGCTGTAGGAACAATTGCTGCTCAATCTATTGGACAACCTGGTACTCAGTTAACTATGAGAACTTTCCACGTTGGTGGTACAGCATCTACTTCTTCAGAAGATAATACTGTAACATTTAAGAATCCTATTATTGTTACAAATATTGAAGGTCATTTTGTTGAGAGAGATCGTGATGGTGTAAGAGTATTCTCTAGAAAAGGTTTCTTACATTATGAAGTTGTTGTATCTGAAATTATAGAAGGATCTTATTCTAAATTGTTAATTGGTGAAGGTGATGCAATTGCTAAGGGAACACCTTTATATGTTTCAAAAGATGATTCTAAAGAAGTAATAACAAGTAATTTTAATGGAATTGTTAAAAAGATAGATAATAAATTATTAATAGTTGGAAAATCTCAGAAAAATGTTATTAAACCTGGTTCTGAATTAGAAGATTATGTACAAGTTAATAGTTTGATTCCTGCTGATAAAGTTATAGTTACATTTGACTCATTTAGTGAACCATTTATTAGTGAACATAAAGGTTATATTCATTTTGTTGATATTACTGCTGGTTCAACAATGGTTGAGGAGAAAAATTTAGAAACAGGTAATACTCAAAGACGTATTACTGAGCATAAATTAGAACATTTACAACCTCGAATCACTATTACTTCTGCTAAAAATGGAAATGGTGAAACTTTGGCTAACTATCAATTACCAGGTGGAACATATTTAACTTGTGAAGATAATCAAGAAATAAAAATTGGTGATGTTTTAGCTAAACTTATTAAGAGTGGAACCAAAACTGCTGATATTACAGGTGGTTTACCACGTGTTGGTGAATTATTTGAAGCAAGAAGGCCAAAAATTTCAGCAGTACTTGCACAAGTTTCAGGTGTTGTAGAAGTTGGTAATGTTTCAAAAGGTAAGATTACTGTAAGAGTAAGAGATTCCTATGATAAGAGTTACAAACATGTAATTCCTATGAATAAACATATGTTTGTACGTGATGGAGATAGTGTTGAAGCTGGTGAACCTCTATGTGATGGTGCAATTGATCCACATGATATTTTAAATATTAAAGGTGAAAATGCTCTTCAATCATTCTTGGTTGATGAAGTTCAAGCTGTTTATAGAATGCAAGGTGTAGATATTAATGATAAGCATTTAGGTGTTATTGTTAGACAAATGCTTAGAAAAGTAGAAGTTGTTTCTGCAGGTGATACTGATTTAGTTCAAGGACAACAAGTTGATAAACATCGTTTCCATAGTGAAAATAGACGTGTTGTAGGAGAAGGTGGTCAGCCAGCTGTTGCAAAACCTTTATTATTAGGTATTACTCGTGCTGCTTTATCTATTGAATCATTCTTGTCTGCAGCTTCTTTCCAAGAGACTACTAAGGTCTTGACAGAAAGCGCAATAGCTGGTAAAACAGATGAGTTGAGAGGCTTAAAAGAGAATGTTGTAATAGGACATTTGATTCCAGCTGGTACAGGTATGAAGCGATACAGAAGTGTAAAACTTGAAGATGAAAATTTGTTAGACAAATCTTTCGAGGCTGAAAAGCAACAAGTAGCTAGTCGCCGAGAAACTATGGCTGCGGAAATGGGCTTAGAATAAATTGTAATTATTAAAAAGTAGTTGATATAATTATAGTTGATAGGTTATATATTAAGGGTGTTGTGCCTGTTGGCATAATATCCTAGTGTATAGTTTATTGTTAAGACATATTTATATTCATGCTGACTGCTTTTTTGGAAATATTTTTCTTATGAAGAAGAGTATAGATCCCAATATGTGAGAATTGTGTGGATCGCGAATAAATAAAGGGAGTGTATCTAGAAGATGCCTACTATTAATCAGCTAATTAGAAAAGGGAGAAAAAGACAAATAAATAAAACAGATTCTCCTGCACTTGAAAACTGCCCTCAAAAACGTGGTGTTTGTACAAGAGTTATGACAGTAACTCCTAAAAAACCAAACTCTGCTTTGAGAAAGGTAGCTCGTGTTCGTTTGTCAAATGGAATTGAAGTAACAGCTTATATCCCTGGAATTGGTCACAATTTACAAGAACACTCAGTAGTTTTACTACGTGGTGGTAGAGTAAAAGACCTTCCTGGTGTACGTTATCATATTGTTCGTGGTGCTAAAGACACTCTTGGAGTTGCTGATCGTAAAAGAAGTCGCTCTAAGTATGGCGCTAAAAAGCCAAAGGCTTAAGGGGAGTAAGATATGTCAAGAAGAAAAGCTGCTACAAAGCGTGAAATTTTACCTGATGCAAAATACGGAAGTGTTATTATTGAAAAATTCATTCGTCACTTGATGATTGATGGAAAAAAATCAGTTAGCACAAAAATTGTTTATACTGCATTAGAAGCTGTTGAAAAAAAATCAAACGAAAAAGCATTGGATGTTTTCCTAAAAGCAATTGAAAATGTTAAACCTGTTGTTGAAGTTAAGTCTCGTCGTGTTGGTGGATCTACTTATCAAGTTCCAGTAGAAGTCAATGCAGTTAGAAGCGAAGCTTTAGCAATGAGATGGATTATTTCTGCTTCAAGAGGTAGAAATGGCCGTTCAATGGGTGAAAAACTATCTAGTGAACTATTAGATGCTTATGGAAATACTGGTTCTGCTTTCAAAAAGAAAGAAGATACACATAGAATGGCTGAAGCTAATAAAGCTTTCACTCATTTTAGATGGTAGTTCTAAAATTAATATAAAACAGGCAACTTTATGTTGCTTGTTTTTTTCATATAATAAAATTTTTGTTAGTAAAAAAGATGTTGGCTATTTTAATTAATTATTAATGTTTTTTTGATTTTTATTTATTAATTAATAAGTGTATTTATAATAAATAAATCTATATTTTATATATAATTAATTATTTGTAATTATTATTAATTTAGTGTTGACATTAAATATTCTTTTTACTATGCTAACAAAGGTTCACATTTGAGGAGACTATGTCTCTCTTTGTGATTGCGAGCCAAACATATTGTCTTCTATATGATAATTGATGGTTCCAGACTGAGTTTTTTTTCAAACTTTAGCTACGTCGGTTATTATTTCTTTTTTAATTATCGACCTCTGGAAGCCCTCTTTTTAAAATATAGATGAATATTGTTTTGTCTCATAAGAAAAACTATAAAGGAAGATTACCTTTGTAGATTAATATTATATTTTTGTGACCGGATTACACGGCACAAGGAGGAAAGAGATGGCTAAAGAGAAGTTTGAGAGAACTAAGCCTCACGTAAATGTTGGTACTATTGGTCACGTTGACCACGGTAAGACTACTCTAACCGCAGCAATTACAATGCACTGTGCTAGAAAGTTTGGTGATAAAGCTCTAGCTTATGATGCAATCGACAATGCTCCAGAAGAGCAAGCTCGTGGTATTACAATTAACACTCGTCACGTTGAATATCAATCTGATAACAGACACTATGCACACGTAGACTGTCCTGGTCACGCTGACTACATTAAAAACATGATTACTGGTGCAGCTCAAATGGATGGTTCTATTATTGTTGTTGCAGCAACTGATGGCGCTATGGCACAAACTAAAGAGCATATTTTATTAGCTCGCCAAGTTGGTGTTCCAGCTATTATTGTTTTTGTTAACAAGACTGACCAAGTTGATGATCCAGACTTAATTGAATTAGTTGAAGAAGAAATGAGAGAACTATTAACTGAAAATGGTTTTGATGGCGACGAATGCCCAATCATTTGTGGTTCAGCTTTTGATGCACTAAACAATCCTGAAGATCCTGAAAAAACAAAATGTATTGATGATTTATTAGTAGCAATGGATGAATATATTCCATTACCAGATAGAGCTGTTGATAAACCATTCTTAATGCCTATTGAAGATATTTTCTCAATTTCTGGCCGTGGTACTGTTGTAACAGGTCGTGTAGAAAGTGGTGTTGTTCATGTAAATGATCCAGTTTCTATTGTTGGTGTTAAAGCAACTAAAGATACAGTTTGTACTGGTGTTGAAATGTTTAATAAACTATTAGACGAAGGTCAAGCTGGGGATAATATTGGTGCTTTATTACGTGGTGTTGATAAAAAAGATGTTGTTCGTGGACAAGTTCTAGCAGCTCCAAAATCAATTACACCTCATAGTAAATTTGTTGGTACTGCATATGTATTAAATAAAGAAGAAGGTGGTCGTCATAAACCATTCTTCAGTGGTTATAGACCACAATTCTATTTCAGAACTACTGATATTACAGGTTCTGTAGAATTACCAGCTGATAAACAAATGGTATTACCTGGTGATAATACAACTTTCACAGTTGAACTAATTCACCCAGTAGCTATGGATAAGGGTTTACGCTTCGCTATTCGTGAAGGTGGTAGAACAGTTGCTTCTGGACAAGTTACAGAAATCATCGAATAGTTCTTATCAGCGAATGTCTTGTTAGTAGAAATAGTTACTAACAAGGCCCGTTTTTTGGAGGAATAATGGCTAAAGAAAGAATTCGAGTCAGATT
>CAZPTG010000187.1:0-5143 GCA_964589355.1 uncultured Spirochaetaceae bacterium | reverse complement strand
TACCTAGACCATTCATTACTCTACCTAACATTGATTGGCTAACTGATAAAGTTAAAGGTTCACCTAGAAAGTGCATACCAGTTCCAGGTAGAGTTAATCCAGTAGTTCCTTCAAAAACTTGAACACAAACAACTTCATCACTTGTATCTAATACTTGCCCATTTCGTCGACTTCCATCAGGAGCAACAATTTCAACCAATTCTCCATAACCAATAGGATGAGTATTTTTCATGTATATTAAAGGACCATCGATTCTACTTGCTCCTCGATATTCTCGGTTAGCTAACAATCTTTGATCTAGTTTTTCATCACTAGTCTTCATATATACCTCCAAGTTTTTCAATACTTCTTTCAAGTCTTAATTCTAGCTTATCAATTTCATTTAAATCATCATTACTTATTGAGAATTTAATTTTAGAAATTTCTTGAACAGTTTTTAATCTTCTAAGTTTTACTAAAGGAACACCTTTATTTATAGATTCAAGACCCGAATGCCAATATTTTAAAATACAGGAGAGCATTTTTATTTGTTTTTCTACAACGCAATATCTATCAATTTTATCAAAAGCATTTTGCTGTAAAAATGCATTTTTAAATAAATTACATACTTCTAAAATGAAATTTTGTGAATCCGGAAGAGCATCAGCACCAACTAATTTTACAATTTGTTGTAATCTCTCTTCTTTTTGTAACAATTCCATTATTTCCTTACGATTTTTCTGCCAACTATCATCACTTTTTTCATTCCACCAAATTTTAACATCATCTAAGTATTCACTATAACTTTGGCTCCAACTAATTGCAGGATAGTGTCTAGATGAAGCTAATGATCTATCTAAACCCCAAAAACATCTTACAAATCTTTTTGTATGCATTGTAACAGGTTCTGAAAAATCACCGCCAGGTGGAGAAACTGCTCCAATAACTGAAACAGAACCTTCTTTTTCACAAAGAGTTTCCATCAACCCAGCTCTTTCATAGAATTGTGCAATACGTGTTGCAAGATATGCAGGAAAGCCTTCTTCTGCAGGCATTTCTTCCATTCTGCCCGATAGCTCTCTTAGAGCCTCTGCCCATCTTGAAGTGCTATCAGCCATTATAGCTACATCATATCCCATATCTCTATAATATTCAGCTATTGTAATACCAGTATAAATTGAAGCTTCTCTTGCAGATACTGGCATATTAGATGTATTAGCTATTAAAATAGTTCTTTCCATTAAACTTTTATTAGTTTTTGGGTCAATTAATTGAGGAAATTCTCTTAATACATCAGTCATCTCATTTCCTCTTTCACCACAACCTATATATACAATAATATCAGCATCACACCATTGCGCAATCGAGTGTTGAGTCATTGTTTTACCTGTACCAAATCCACCAGGTATAGCAACTGTTCCACCCTTAGCAATTGGAAATAATGTATCAATTACTCTAAGTCCAGTTATTAAAGGTGCTTTAAAAGGTAGTCTATTTTTTACAGGACGAGGATTTCGAATGGGCCATTTTTGCAACATGCATAAATCTTTTTCCAATCCACTTTCAAGAGACACTTTCACCAAAGAATCTTCTATAGTATATTCTCCTTCATCTACAACAGATATAACTGTTGCACTAGAGAGATTTGTTTGTGCTAATACCTTGTGAATAATTGTTTCACTTTCTTGAACTTCACCAATAATCATCCCAGAGGAAATTACATCACCAACTTTAACCTTAGGAATAAAATTCCATAATTTCTTATGATCTATACCATCAAAGCTTAAACCACGAGCAATAAAAGTCCCACTTGATTCTTCTAATTTTTTTAAAGGCCTTTGTATACCATCATAAATTGAACCAATTATTCCAGGACCAAGTTCAACACATAAAGGCATATTTGAACCATAAACATTATCTCCAGGTTTTATTCCTGTTGCATCTTCATAAACTTGAATTACAGCTTCATCATCAAATAGTTTAACAACTTCACCAACTAATTGTTGTTCACCAATTCTTACAAGTTCAAGCATTTGGGCATCAATAATATCACTTACACTAATTACTGGACCATTAACTCTTTTTACATGTCCTATAATTCTTATGGGCATAAGCCCTCCTGAACTGTCTTTTTAATTTCACGATCAAATCTTCTAATTCGAATCTCAACTTGATTATTAAACGATACCTTTCCATCTAAAGAAGTCGCAACAACACCTGCATCAATCAATCTTCTAGAGTCTAATTGTAAATTTAGCTTTAAGTTATAATCTGATTTTGCTAATTTACTTACATTATTTAACATTTTTTCATTGACGGGATATTTTGCAGAGAAAGCAATTTTAGCTTCAGATAAGCCAAGCCCTAATACAGCTTCTAAAATCCATTTTTCAAGTAATATTTGTCCATCTGAACCTTCAAGTTTTAAATATATTTTTTCTTTAATTGTGGAGTATAAATAATTATATTTTTTTTCTAAAACAGATAATTCAGCTTTTCTTTCAGCAGCTTTTTTTGCTGATTTTAATTTTAAGTTTTCAACTTGAATTCGATTTTCTAAATCTCTTTCTTCTTTTGCTAATTCTCTCTCAATTTTTAATTCATTCTCCCTATTTATTGACTCAACCCTTTTTTCAGCTCTAGCTAATATTGATTGAGCTTTTTTTTCAGCTTCTGAACTAATACCCTTTAGCAATTTATTATCAGTATCCAAAATAAATCTCCAATTTATAGGCTTACACCAATAGCTTCATTTACCATTGTTCTTAAATCTTTTCCTTTTTGACCATCAGGACCAGATATAACAACAACAAGAGGAAACATTTCTGAAAACAAATATTGATCCACTGTTTCTCTAATCATGTTAGCCACAGGTTCACTAATAATTATTATTCCATTTTCCTTATCACTTAAAGCTTTTTCCCAAGCACTTTTAGCTTGTGCTTCATTAGTTGCTTGGATTCCAGATACGCCTACTAGAGAAAACCCTAGAACAGTATCTTCATCGCCTATAACAAAATAACGCATTTTATACTTTTCCTAAAATCATCAATGCAATGATGAACCCAAATACTACTAAACCTTCAGCTAATGCAATAAAAATTAAAGCTTGAGAAGCTAATTCAGGTTTTTCACTGATAGCACCCATTGCTGCAGCTCCTACATTACCAATTGCAATACCAGCAGCTAATGCACCCATAGCAAAAGCTATAGCAGCAGCTAAACAAATCATACCTGTTTGCGGATTTGCACCTTCAACTATACCAGAGGCAAAAATGCTTGGGCTAAATAAAAAAGCAGATGCAAACATCATTAATAAAGTTGCTATTAGTGAAAGTTTAAACTTTCTTTTAAAGGCAAGTTTGGTCATATATAGACCCTCCTATATAAATATATCTATCGCTCATTAGAGCGTAAACTAACTGGAGAATAGGCTATACCCTTTCCAGTAAAAAATTTCGTAAAGAATTCATAATAATTAAGTCTCAAAGATTGAATACCTGAAGATAAACCTTCTAAAGCTATAACTAATAAATTACCAAATATTAAAATAAGAATTCCAAAAACACTTTTCATGCCAGGTCCTTCAGCTAATGTTTCAAAAGCACCCATCAAACTAACATGGGCAATTCCTAAACCAGCAACCCTCAAAAAAGATAGTGTATTTGACATATAACCTGTAAAAGTTTCTAAAAGTTCAATAGGCCACATCATAAGTGTATGAGATATCATAGCTCCAACACTTTCAACTTTTTCTCCATCTTTTTTATTTTTTAAATATTCTAAAGGCTCTTCAATTAATAAACAAATTGAACCAATTATTAGTAAA
Source organism: uncultured Spirochaetaceae bacterium (assembly GCA_964589355.1). Lineage (GTDB taxonomy): Bacteria > Spirochaetota > Spirochaetia > Sphaerochaetales > Sphaerochaetaceae > Pleomorphochaeta. Next base: position 1,335 of record CAZPTG010000187.1, on the reverse strand, counting down.
ATGAATATCCAATTATCACTTGGAAAGGTTTTATAGCCATTTTTTATATAGGAATAACCAATATAAATTCCAACACTATACATCATAGCTCCACTAAAACCTGTTCTAGATAAAAATAACTTTATATATTTTTTCTTAATTATTAAATTTATCCAATTTATCAATAAACCTGTAAAAATAATTACTATTCCATATATTATTGTTATTCCAAGAATATCATATACATTTTGAACACCTGTTCCAATAGATGAATGTCCCATTACTACTCGGTGATAGTTAAACCATAAGGGAGAAAAAATACTGAAACCAAAAGTTGATCCAAAAATAACACCACCTATCATTGATGCTATTCCAAGATAAATTAATAAAGTAGATACACTTCTACTAATTAGGCCATCTTCTTTCATTGGATTATTCTTATATATTTTTGTTGTTAATAAACCAATAAGCAGCAATACAAAACCTTGACCCAAATCAGCAAACATCAGCATAAACATTGATAAATATGCTACAGCAACAAACCAAGTAGGATTTATTGTTCCGTATTCTGGTATACCATAATTTTTTACCATTTTTTCAAAAGGTTTAAAGAATTTTGGAGTTTTTACTTCTACAGGTATGTTTTTTAATTCTACTTCACTAGGCTCACTTTGATCTATTATGCACTCACCACCACTAGCACTATAAATCGCATTCTCTACTTTAGATGCAAATTTTTCTGGAACCCAACCAGAGAATAAAGTTGTGTTTTTTGTATATTTAAAATATGATCTTATTTGATTAGATAATTCATGAAGTCTCAAATTACACCAAATATTAATTAAAGTAGGTTCTTTTTCTTTTATTTTATCTTGAATTTGATTGGCTAAATCTTCTTTTTTTTCTAAAATTAAATCTAAATTGTTATGTAAATTTTCAACAACTTTTAGAGATAATTTTTGTTGAACTTCTACATCATCACATTCAACCCAACTAAACATATCTAAAACTTGAGAAATATTTGATGAATCTCTCTTCAAGCTTAAGCTTGCTATATAATCTTCCTCTTCTAATAAAATCAAACCAAAATCGGATAAACTTTTTTTCATCTTTTCTATATTTGATTTAATCTTACCAACTCTAATTTCTACAAACTCTCTTTTATTATTATCTAGATAATGTTTTATTTCATTTAAAACTTCATAATCTTGATTTAATTTTTTTTGTTTTTCCTTAATTGAAGAAATAGAAGCACTAAATTCATCTAATACTTTTCTATAATTTTTGATATCAAGTAAAACCATATCTTCAACTTTTAATAAAGAAGAATTTGGAATAGCTCGCCCACTTTGTCTT
>CAZPTG010000186.1:0-5186 GCA_964589355.1 uncultured Spirochaetaceae bacterium | reverse complement strand
AGAGCGTTTGACTGGCAGTCAAGAGGTCATCGGTTCGATTCCGATATGCTCCACTCATAAAATTTGTAATAAGCAGAAAACGAACGGTTTAATATCGTTCGTTTTTCTTTTTGGTCAACATTTAGTCAACGGAATGAAAAAATATTGTTTTTTTCTTCTTATAGGTTGTCAGATTCGTAAGATTTTTCTTTTGGTTGTAAACTTACACGAAACCAATCATAATAATTTCAAATTAATAAATTAGGGACACTTAATAAGTGTTTGATAACACTCTTTTAATTTTTACTTAAATATTGCATTTTTAGTAAACCAAAACTCTCGCATGAATGTTGCCCGATGTTATGAGTTGTATCATTTAAAAGCTTTTTTAAATTCATCTTTAATATCTTTATCAACGCAAGGTACAGGATTTCGTCCAGGATTGAACAACCAGCAAATAAAGTCATTATCTACTGATGAATCTAACATTTCAAAAGTTACTCTCTGGGATTTGTGATAAATGATTATGTCATTTTACCATATATTTCTATAAGGAATTTTATTTTTTTCCAGATATTTATTTACAATTTCATTATAGTAAAATTTATTTGATGTAAATTCTTTCCAATCATTTGGCCCAAATTTCTCTTTTGTACTATGTAATCTAAATGAATTTGACCATTCAAAAACAGCAGATTTCTCTTTAACAATTATGGTATCATTTTTAAAAACTTTCTCCTTCATCATTTCAACTGCATTAACTTTACCTTCTAACTTTTCTCCAAGTTGATCTGTATATAAAGAGTCATTATTAATTTCAATATCTACTGATTTCCTGTCAGTATGATTACAGCTTACAAAAATTGCATTTAAACACAAGAACAGAATACCTAAAACTTTCATAATATGATTTTTAAAAATAATTTCCATAATAGTCCCGGAACAACCAACGTGCGGGTTTTCTCCTTGTTTCATCGTTCACCGTTAAACTACTTTATTAAGTTAATATTTTGTTATCAAACTATAAAAAACTACACGCTGATTGGTAATTTTTTAGGGGTTTCCATATATTTTTAATGGATTAATTGCATCTTCAAATCCAAGGTCAAAAGCATTTGCCCAATCTTCCAATGCATTATTTAATAAGCCTAGTTTTTTTAATATATACCCCCGATGATAATATTTAATTGCATGATTTGGATCTAATTCAATACTTTTATTTAAGTCCTTTAAAGCACCTTCATAGTCTTTTTGATAATATCTTATCATACCTTTGGTATCATATGCAGCATGATTATTTTTGTCATATTTAATTGCTGCATTTACAAGTTTTAATCCATCGTTATATCTTTTTCCATTTAAGTATCTACTAGCTAAATTATTATTGAACTGAGATTTTTTTTCATTTGATAAAGTAAAATAATTTGGTGTATAAATTCTCTTTTTTTTAAATGATATTACAATTAATGCTATAGATGGGAAAAAAAAAGCAAATAATCCCCAATTTCCTTGATTCAACTCAAGTTTACCTGCTAAATTATCAATCCAAATAACTATTCCAATTCTTATAAAAAAAGAAACGATAAATAAAAATTCGTATACTTCTTTTTCAACTTCAACTCTTGAAAGAATTATGGTCAATATTGATAATATAATACCTATAATTAATGGTGAAGAATCATTGTTATAAGTACGGTCATATTTCAAAGATGGATCATTTTCAACATCTATTTTTGGAGTTGAATCTTTTTTAATGTTATTAACTGAAACATTTGCTTTATCTTTATGTTTTAATTTTATTCCACACTCAGAACAAAATTTAGAGTCATCATCAATTTTAGAACCACAATTTTTGCAATACATTTTACAGAAAATTTAAGTATTTTAAAAGCTAAGATAATAACCTGCGTTAAAGATTTCGTGCTTTTTTATTAAACTTTACTAAGTTAATATTTTGTCAGCAAACCACCACCCCCGCATTATCTGCTGATAACGTGTTATGCTTTGTCTATTTTTACTTCTAATTTAAAACTTCTTTTTCCTTTAATAAGATTTTTATAATATTTCATTACTTTTTTTAAATAATTTAGTCTTCTTTCAAAGCAAAGAAATAAATTATAATCGTTTATTATCTTATCATTTTCACTTATTTCAATTCTGTTCCTTGATGAGCTTGCTGGTTTAAATGTAATTTTCAGTTTTCTCACAAAATTGTATTTTTCTGAATATATAATACTTTTATAAACTATAACATTATCAATACACTCAACTTCTAAATTCTTTTGATTCAAAGTCCAAAAGATATTACCTATTTTTTTAATTAGAGCAGGAAACCCTTGTATTAAATCTAATTCAAGTTCTATTGATTCTATTAAATTTCGAATAACAATTATCATTTCATTTATCAATTCAGAATCTGAAAAACGAATTACCTTGTTTTCTATATTATAATATTTAAAAAATTGTTCAGGAATTTTTTCTTCCTTTTTTTCAATATGAACAATATTATTTCTCAACTTATTAAAAGGAACATAACAATCATGTAATTGCTTAATATTCTTCAAACCTATCACTTTTGTTAAAAACACGATCGATTGATTAATGTAGCCTTTTGAGTCATTAATGTCCGAAATATTTATTGTTGTTTGCATTTCCTTTTCAAGTAGAGAACAAAGTTCAAATAAACCACTTTCCAAAGTTGAGTGAAGGAGAATTATAGTTGATTTTATAATGTTATCAATGGAAATTTCTTTTAAACGTATATTATTTTCTTGTTTCAGCCATAGCGAATCGTATGTTTCATTAAAAACTATAGAAGATTCATCTTCAGCTATTGAATTTGCTGTCAAACTATCTTCTCCATTTTCAATATATTTCTTTGAAATTGATTTAACAGAGTCAGAGAACTTTTTCTCTAATTTATCTAACTCCTTTTTTGTAGAAATGTATCTCTCATGAAATGCTGATAAATTTTCAGAAGTTAAAATCTCTATTGTTTTAATATCAAGTTTTAAATTATTAAAAAAATAATCAGTTTCTGAATATCCTTTAACAGGTCTCCCTGGAATTATCATAACGATTTCTTTAAAAATATATTAAGCATAATAGTCCCGTTATAGCAGTAGTGCGGGTTTCCCCCGCCTTACTTTCCAGTCCTCTCATTAGTATTGTATTCGTATTTAATTTCAATTAATAAAGATATAAATGATAATGTAAAATTTTCTTTTTTTCTTTTTTTTTCTTTTTTTTATTGCTGTTAATATTTTCATAACTAACTAAAAATCTGGGGTGAACTATTTGTCCCCCTATGTGTAAGGACTTATTTTAACAAATTAGTACAAGTTCTCAAACGAATCGTGGTTTAAATGATTTATCGCTGTTAATATGTCATGAATCAAGTTAATAGCTCTCAAAAATGAATCCAATGCCAAGTGATATGCAAAAGGGTCTTTGGTTAAATTCTTAAATTTATCATGACTATTAAATTTACTGTGTGCTATATTGGCATAAATAAAACCTTCAAATATGTCTCGAAATAATAATACTTGATTATTAAATCGAAAGGACCATTCTTTATTGAGTTCAGCATTTAAGACTTTACGTAATTCTTCAAATTTGTCAATATTTTCTGATTTTAAACAATTACTTTTATAAAATTCAGATAGGTTACGAATTGATATAGGTTCATTATCTTGTATGAAAAAACGTAAATTTAAAACATAACTTTCAATATTTTCTAGGTTAGGAAACATTGCATTGGAATCTAAATTTCCAGTTTTAAAATTGAATGATAAGCACCATCCTTTTTTTGTCATATGTTTAATTAAACTGGAAGAATCCAATCGAGCAAATTTTTCATTAAAAAGTTCTAAAATTTCTTTTGGTGTCATTATCTATTATGGATTATAGCATTGATTTATTATATTCCGAGTGTTCAAGAAGCCTTGTGCATAACGATCCCATGTTAAAAATTGTGCGGGTTTCCGCCTTGTTTCATTGTTCCCTGTTGTACAACTTAACTAAGATAATACTTTGCCAGCAAACCACTAAACCCCCGCATGCAAGTCAAATGCATTGTAAGCTTCCACTTTTTAAGTAGATTTTTTTTATTTAAAGATAGTGTTTGTCTAAAGTAAATTATATTAAGTTTATCCCTAAAAATAGAAAAAACAATTTATTTTTATACTATCCAGAACCATCTCCAAATATAAATTTAAAAGATTCACTACGATATAATTTATTATAACTTCTTTCAAAAATATTTTTATAGTCTTGAATCTGCAAGTCCCTATCAAGTTTAAATATATCACCAACTATTAATCTTTTATGATTCAATATTGTCGTATATTTTTTTAATAAATCTAAAGTACCATTCTTTGTATGATAAGATTCACAGTATATACCTGGATATGCAATTAAATATAAATTAAATTTATTATTAAGTATGTTGTTTGTGCCAAATTCTTTTGTCGCTTGATTATTAGTAATTATACCAAATTTTAAATGACTGTTCAAAAGATCCATTCCAGTACTTTCAATATATAGATTAGAATTAATAAATCTTATTAAATAAGGACTATTTGAAATAAAAGAATAATTTTTATAATTTTTATTTTCTCCTGTCAATTCACAAAATTTATAAAAATTTGGGTAGAGATATTTGAGTTGCTTTAAAGAATAGTTAATATTAACAGTATTATTTTCTAACCTACATATCATTCCATAACTAATCATGTCACTTAATATTTTAGATGCTAATTCATCTGAATAATGATATGTTGTAATTAACTTTTCTTTTATTACATAATAGTCTATTGCACCATTCATTAATAATGGTAAAAGAAAATCTTTATATTGAAGGATAAACATTTTTTTTGATTCCTCTCTGGTAACTTTTTTTAAATTTTCTTCTTTTTTAATATCCATTCTTTCCTGTTCTGCCTTATTTGGTTTAGAAGTGTGATTAATCAATAAAAATAACAGTACTGCTAAAACTGTAAAAAATCCAATTGCTTCAAGCATAATCAGTCTATGTTTAGATATATCAAATTAATTTATTTAGATATTTTTTTCAACAATCTTAATTTCTTCTTCGGTTAAACCGTATAATTCATAAACCATTTGATCTATTTCCTGATCGGTTTTGTTAATTTCAGATTGTAGTTGATTAATTTCGTCTTTGTACAAATTAAAATATTCTTCCCACT
>CAZPTG010000185.1:0-5230 GCA_964589355.1 uncultured Spirochaetaceae bacterium | reverse complement strand
TTTATTTTTCCTTTTAATCTTATTGTTACTACTTTCCAAAAAAAAGTTTTTAATGCCCTTTGTGATATACCATATGGTGAGACAAGATCTTATAAAGATATTGCAATTAGTATAGATAATAAAAAAGCATATAGAGCTGTAGGCATGGCTAATAATAAAAACCCTATTGCTATAATAGTTCCTTGTCATAGGGTAATCGGTATAAATAATAATATAGTGGGATATGCTGCTGGAGTTGATATAAAAGAAAAGTTATTAGCAATTGAGAAAAATAATAAATAAATTTAATACAAAAAACTCAAGATCTAGTGAGGATGATGAGTTGATAGAAACATATAATAAAAAAGTTGTTTTGTTTTTTTAAATACTTTTAATAAAATTATTTCTTATATTAATAATAATTGATTCAATTTTTTTAATTTAATATTTATGGGGAGTTTTTTTTGAATATTTTGATAGCTGATGATGAGAGAGATATTAGGAATTTATTAAAGATAAATTTTGAAAAAAATGGTTTTAGTGTTTATGTTGCCTCCAATGGATTAGAAGCATTTAACATAATTGAAAAAGAAGAGATTGATTTAATAGTCCTAGATGTAATGATGCCAGTTTTAGATGGTTTTAATTTTTTGCATAAAATTCGTGATAAAAATATATTAATTCCAGTAATCTTTTTAACTGCAAGAGATAATGAGATAGATAAAATTTTAGGATTACGTTTAGGTGCAGATGATTTTTTATCAAAACCTTTTTCAATTGAAGAATTAATTGCGAGAGCTGAATCTTTACTTAGAAGAACTTATAATTATTCAAAACCTCAAAATTCTAATTCAAATATAATTAAGTATTATGATTTAACTTTAGATAAAGAGACTTGTTGCGTTTTTAAAAAAGGAAAAGAGATTGAGTTAGGTGCAAAAGAATATAAATTATTACTATATTTTATGCAATCTTGTGAAAAAGTGTTTACAAAAAAACAATTATATAAAGCTATTTGGTATGATGATTTATATTATGATGATAATACAATAATGGTTCATATTAGTAGATTGAGAAATAAGATTGAAACAAATCCGAAATCTCCTCAATATTTAAAAACAATTAGGGGTATTGGTTACAAATTGCATTATTTGGGAGACGCTTAATGAGTAAAATCTCAAATTTATTTTTTAAAAATTATTTAATAATATTTCTATTAACAGTGATATCATCATTTATTGCGGTTATATTATTAGCTTTTGCAAGTAATATTATTGAAAATAGTTTGGCAAAAAACCAGTATTCAAAAGATTCAATATTAAAAGATAATATTTCTCAAATTGATGCAACTTCTATTGTTGAAAATGGTGGGGGTCTTCAAATTATAGATGACGAATATAATGTAATATATTCAGTTGGTCTAAATACGTTCTCAAGTGATAGCTTTAGTGTTTTAGAATTTACAAATTTTCTAACTAATAGCAATAATAATGATTACAACTATGATATTTATTATCAAAAGAATAACCAAAATTGGATAGTTGTATCATTCCCAACTTCTTTGAGAATGGAATTCTTTTTTAGTTATAATTCTAAAGCTAATAAAAATGATAAACAAATAGTTTTATATGTAATTATTATTGTACTAATAGTCTATTTATTATTATTAGCTGTTTTTTCATATATCTTTGCAAAGATATCTTCAAAAAGTATAACTAAACCTTTAAGAAAGTTAACAGATGGTACTAAGTTGTTAAGGCAGGGGGATTACTCTGTTCGTGTTGACTTGAATTTAAGAAATGAATTTGAAGAATTGCAAAATACTTTTAATGATATGGCCCAAAAAATAGAGAGGGAAATTACTTTAAGAAAGATATCGGAAGATAATAGAAAAAAATTAATACTAGATATTTCCCACGATTTAAAAAATCCATTATTTAGTATAATGGGATATTCTAAATACTGTATAGATAATAAAATATCTCAAGAAGAAGAGAAAAACTATTTGAATATAATATATGAAAATAGTAAGCGATCTAGTTCTCTTATGAATGAGCTTTTTGAACTATCTAAGATGGAAAATCCTGAATTTAAATTGAATTTTCAAAGTATTAATATTGTAGAATATTTAAGAGAATATTGTGCCTCTATTATCAACCAATTAGAAACTAATTCTTTTAATTATGAGTTTAATCTTTCAGAGGATGATATTTATACTATGCTTGACAGTGAAAAATTTAAAAGAGTTTTAAATAATTTATTAGAAAATTCTTTTAGATATAATAAAAAAGGGACAAAACTTACAATAAATTTAATTCAAGAAGATAATAAAGTTGCAATAATTTTTAAAGATGACGGTTTAGGTATTCCTGATGAAAACAAAAGAGATATATTTAAACCCTTTGTTAGAGGGAATAATGCTAAAGAACCTTCTCTAGGTTCTGGATTAGGGCTCTCAATCGTAAAAAAAATAATTTCATTACATAATGGTACAATAAAACTTGAAGATTCTAGTACTTCAACTGAATTTGTAATAACGCTCCCAATTATTTAAGGTAAATTTAAGAATTAATTTAGATGTATGAAAGCTAGGTTTGTTATATTTCAATTAAACAATCAGTTATTTGATTTTTTAAAATTAAATAATTAATTAAAGGGAAATTATAATGTTTAAATTAATTGATAAGCTTCATATATTAATTCAAGAATTTGTTATCAATATTATGGAAAAGATTTATTATAAAAAGGTTTTTAATGATGACGATATCAAAGAAAATTCTAAGATATTAGATTTTGGATGTGGTATTAAAAATTATACATCTCATTTGTTATGTGAATATAGTTCTATAGAAATTACAAATGTTGTTGATTCTAATGAGAAAAAACATTTTCTAAAAACAAATAGAAATAATAAAAGAAATGAATATATTAATTTAACAGATTTTTTAATTAGTAATAGAAAAGAAAATTATGATTTGATTTTTAGTTACTTTTCTTTAAAGAATTTATCAATAGATAATTTAAGATATATTACAACTTATTTAGCTAATACTCTTAGAGATGGTGGAACTCTGGTAATTAGAGAATCACTTGAAGATGTAGATATTTATAAGAAAATAAAAGAGGTCTTGGCTTTTAGTAATTTATCATTAGTAAAGAATCATATTTTTGAAATTCCATATGTTGGAAATGTAATTGAATTGAAATATAAAAAAAAATTGGAGATATAAAATGTTAGAGTTATTAAGTTTTGTAGTACTAGCTTTAGTGGCTGTTATATTATTAATAATAGTAATAATTATGGGGATTAAATTCTTATATAATAAGAAGAAAAATTTGGATAGTAAAAAATTAATTAAGAAAATTAAAAGAGTTTTATTTTTAATGAGTTTTGTGATTTTAATAAATATTTTATTAATTATTATTTCTCAAAAAACAACTACTACACCAACTATTGTAGACGATTTTGGTAATGAAATAGAAAATAGTATTAGCGAATTAGAAAGTGTTGAGATTAATGGTAAAAAAGAATGGATAAGTATTAGAGGTAAAAATAAAAATAACCCAATACTATTATTTTTAGCAGGCGGTCCAGGAGGCTCTCAGATGGCAGCTGTTAGACATGATTTGGCACAATTAGAAGATAACTTTGTAGTTGTTAATTGGGATCAACCTGGATCTGCAAAATCATATAATGCTCAAAAAATATCAAGTATTACTTTAGAAACCTATATTGATGATGGAATTGCTTTATCAAAATATTTAGTTGATAGATTTAATAAAGAAAAAATTTATCTAGTTGGTGAATCATGGGGTAGCGCTTTAGGAATATATTTAGTAAATGAAAATCCAAATTTATTTCATTCTTTTATTGGAACAGGTCAAATGATAAACTTTAAAGAAACAGAAATAATAGATTACAAATTAGCTCTTAAAATAGCTAAAGAAAACAACGATATAAAAGTGGTTAAAGATTTAGAGAAAAATGGAGTTCCACCTTATTATGGAAAAGGTGTGACAATGAAAAGTGCAATATATTTAAATTACTTAACAAAACAAATGAATAGAAATCCTAAAATTTCTAACTCTGGTTATAGTACATTTCGTGATGTTGGCTCTTCAGAATATGGGGTATTAGATAAAATAAATTATTTTAGAGGTATTATTAATACATTTAATAATGTGTATCAGCAATTATATGATATTGATTTAAGAGATGATATAAAAAAATTAGATGTTCCAATTTATTTTTTCATTGGACGTCATGATATTAATGCTCCAACTGAATTAGTTGAAGATTATAATAATATATTAGTTGCCCCAGAGAATGAGATTGTTTGGTTTGAGAATTCTGGACATAGTCCATGGATAAATGAAAGTGATAAGTTTATTAAAGAAGTATTAAATAAAAATAGTAATTAAGGAGTTGTTATTATGTTAAAGTTAAGAAGAAATATAGTTATTTTATTGATTGTAGCAGTTTGTTTATCATCATGTGTTTTAACCCCCGGAAGTATATTAATTAGAGAAAAATATATAGATAAAGGTTTTGATATAAGTTTTTTAGATTGGGATAAACATGAAGATTGTGAATTATTTCTAAATTCAGATGATGTTTTAGAGATTTCAGGAAGCTTAAAAAAAGGTTCTATTTCTATAATTGTCATGTATGATGGAGGAGATGAAAGATATTCTATAAATAAAATGGGTAATTATGATATTTCATTAGAAATTAATAGAGCAGGAAAATATAATATATATTTATATGGAGATAATGCAACAGGTAAGATAAATATATCAAAATAGATATAAAATTGAGTAGATTTAATAAAGTATTTTAAAAGTTAACCTTTGATTAAGCAAACAGCTTGGTTAAAGGTTATTTTTATATTTTTATAAAAGTATGAAAGATTTTGCATTGTAAATTTAAAATGGGAAAATATTTTTTATTTGTAAAATCTATAAATATACAAAATAGTTTGAATATTTATTATTGATCAATTTGTATTAATATATGCTAGAAATATTAGGCTGTTGACAAATAAATAATATTTAGTGTAAACTTAGTTTGTTGTATTAAATACAATATTTATTAAAATTATTTTAAATAAATTGATTTTAATTTAATTTATAATGAAGTAACTACATGAGTATTTAATTTATGAGTTAATGCATGCCGTTTAATTTGGTAGGTTTTAATTAGTAAATTGTAAAGAAGAAAATGCAAGTGAAAAATTAGATGACATAGAAC
>CAZPTG010000184.1:0-5247 GCA_964589355.1 uncultured Spirochaetaceae bacterium | reverse complement strand
CTTTAAAAAAATTAAGGGATATTGGTAATACTTTAATTGTTGTTGAGCATGATGAGGCCACAATTAGGGAAGCTGATTATGTTGTAGATTTAGGTCCTGGTGCAGGTATTCATGGTGGTGAAATAATTGCTGAGGGCACCCCTTATGAAATTGAGAATAATGCAAATTCTATTACAGGTCTTTTTTTATCAAAAAGATTAATAATTAATGTTCCAAAGGCTAGAAGAGAAGGCTCTAATAATTCAATTAAAATTGAAGGTGCTTTTAAAAACAATTTATTAAATATTGATGTTGATATCCCTCTTTCTAAGCTTGTTGTTATTACTGGTGTTTCAGGAAGTGGAAAATCAACGCTTTTAAATGAGATAGTTGCACCAGCTTTGAAGAGAAAGTTAAATAACAAGACTTTTAATTATGATGGTTATACTAAAATATCTGGTTTTGAGAATATTGATAAATTAATTAATATCGATCAAAGTCCTATTGGTAGAACACCAAGATCTAATCCTGCTACATACGTTGGCGCATTTACTCCTATTAGAGAATTATATGCATCTCTTCCCGAGTCAAAAGCTAGAGGGTATAAAAGTGGAAGATTTTCATTTAATGTAAATGGTGGTAGATGTGAAAATTGTAATGGTGATGGTAATATAAAAATTGAAATGCATTTTTTACCTGATGTATATGTTGAATGTGATGTTTGTCATGGTAAAAGATATAATAAAGAAACATTATCTATCCGTTATAAGGGAAAAAACATTTATGAAGTTTTAGAGATGAGTGTTGAAGAAGCTAAAGAATTCTTTAAGCCTTTTAATAAAATAAGAAGAAAATTAGATACACTTGATAGTGTTGGTCTTGGTTATTTAAAATTAGGGCAAAGTGCTCTTACTCTTAGTGGAGGGGAAGCACAAAGAGTTAAATTATCTCTTGAATTATCAAAAACAAATACAGGTAAAACTCTATATATATTAGATGAACCAACTACAGGTTTACATTTTGCTGATGTTAAATTATTAGTTGAAGTAATTAATAGATTAGTTGATAATGGCAATACAGTAGTTTTAATTGAGCATAATTTAGATGTGATAAAAGCTGCTGATCATATAATAGATTTAGGTCCTGATGGTGGTGATGGAGGTGGAATGGTTGTTGCTACAGGAACTCCTGAAGAAATTGCTAAGAATAAGAACTCCTATACAGGGCAATTCTTAAAAGAAGTTTTATAGTTATTATGAAAAAAATTGTTGTTACATTATTATTATTATTTAGTTTTTTTCAAACTCTAAGTGCTACTAATTTAGCAATTATGAATTTAGATGAATTAAGTGATGATGAATTAATCTTGATGTGTCAAATCAGAGAAATGGAATGTAATGGATCTCGAGAAGATATTCTACAGTCTTTGAGACAACAATTTATTGAAGAATTTGGAGAAAATGAGACACAATTTAAAGAGATTGAAGATAAAGGAATTGAAGAAATTGAAGATTCGTTTTCTTTTGATATAAAAAATGCTAATACTTTAAAATTAATAAATGATTCAAATTCAATAATAATATTAGAAGGAAATGTTGAATTAGTTTTTAACTTAGAAGACGATGAAAAAACAATAAATGCTCAAAAAATAATAATTGATAATGAAAAAAAGAAGTTAGTTGGATTAGTTAATGTTAATTATTTGAGCAATGAATCAACAATAAAATCTTTTTCACAAGAAATTAGTGGTGATATTATTTATTATGATTTTAATAGAGATAAATTATTAATAAACAATGGGAATATATCAACTCAAAGAAAAAATAGTGAAGATGAAAATGTTTTTTTTAATGCAACATCTTCTTCAATGGCAATAGATAGCATTAATAATTCATTAGTATTAAAAAATGGTTATATAACAACAAATGTAAAGACCTCATATTTTTCTATTTCTGCAGATACAATATCTATTTTAAATCATGGTGATATGTATTTTAAAAATGCTAAGATATCTATAGGTAGAGTCCCTGTTCTCTATTTGCCATTTTTCTTTTCACCTGGCGCACAAATGTTAGGAAATCCAGCGATTGGATATGAATACTCTAGAGGCTCTTTTGTTAATACAACATTTGAGATTTTTGGAAAGTATCCTAATTTTGAAGATTCTGATTCTAGTAGTTTTAATTCTTTATTAAAGAATAACAATACATCAGATAAATATAGTGAAGGATCAATATATTTAAAATCAGAAAGTGATGATGAGATAGAAATTTGGGCACAAGAGAGCGATAGTTTTTTAGCTTTTATGTTTGATGCTTATGAAAAAACACCTAATTCTATAGATGATAATCTTGATAAGGGGAGTATAGTTTTTTCATATTCCTATGAGTTAAATTTAATAAATGATACTTTGAAATTGCAATCAAATGCAATAACATCTTTTGCTAGTGATGGAAAAACTCAAATAGATAAAGTTAATTATTATCCTAAATTTAGATATGATTTAGAATTTAAAACAACACTGAATATTAAGGATGGTAAATTAGAATTTTATATACCTTTAATATCTGATCCTAAAGTAAAAAAAACATATGCAAATAGATTATCGACTTTTACAATTGATTCATTATGGGATTCTGATAAAACCTTTCCAAGTTCTTATGATTCAGATATTATGAGTTATACATCTTATTTAAAAGCAAATTATAAATATAGTCCAAAGTTTTTAAAACCTATAATATCACTAATAAATATTAATGAGATTGAGGCTAAAGTTGATTACAATTGGACTTTTGAAAATGGTGAATATTGTTATGCTGTTGATGATATAACTTTTCCTGATTTTGATTTTTATATAAATGGTAGTTTTATAAATCTTTCAAAAGAAATTAATGAAAAAAGCTATAAAGATGTAGATAATTTTGATAAAGAGACAACAGATATAATTAATAAATTATATCCCTCAAGTCTAAAGGTAGAAAATAAAGTTATAAATAATATTTCAAATTTTAATATGTCCTATACTTTAGATAATAATTTTTCTTCAACATATGAAAATGATGATACTTATGATAAATATAATCAAACATTATTTAATTTAAAAACTTCTGCTAATTTAGCCCCTAATATCATTTCTTTAAATAATAAATTAAATTTTAAATACATATATAGTGATGATTCTAATCAAGATAGTGAAAAATCCATTATTATAAAAACTACAAATGAGATTTTATTAGATAAAATAAATTTAAATTACTATTTTGATTCATCCTTATATAAATGGGAAAGTATTGAAGATTCTAGTGGAGTTGTTAGTACTAAGTCTTTATTTGAATTTAGTGATGAGTTTGTAACAAAACATGAATTTGAATTACTTGATACTTATTCTATTTATGATTTAAAGATAACTCCTGCAATCAAGCTAGTTATACCCCCATTAAATTGGTCTTTAAAACCGTCTTTTAATCTATCATTAAATGATATTTCAGATAAAACTATATTTACTTTTGATATTGATTCTAATAATTTTGAATTAACAGATATTGAGAATAATTTAGATTTTGATATGAATAATTTATCTTTATCTTTTGATTTCTTTTATGATATTGAAGAGAGTTATTCAGCGATAAATGTTATAGATCCTTTAAAAATAGATACTAATATAATATTTTATGATAAAGAGAATAATCAATACTTTTCTCATAATAATACATATTATGGTCTATATGATGGAGTTAATAATTATTTTAGTAAATTTAATTTTACTTATAAAAATTCCTTTTTTCAAAGTAAATTAAACTTTTATACTAACGATAATTCTTTAGCTTTAGATTATTTTAAAAACACTATTTCATTTGAAAATTTAGAGAGATATTGGTGGAAAAATAGAATAGGGTTAAATTTAGATGTAGATTTAACTTTTAACTATAGTAAGCGTGATATATATGCAACATATTTTTCTCTCTCAAGTTCTATAAATTATCGAATAGCTGAGTTTTTATTATTAGATTTTAAGATAAAAACTTCTAATTATAGTTTTTATCAATACTATGAAAATGATAAGTTTATTTTTAAAAATATGTTTAGTGATTTATTAAAAAGTTTTGATTTATTTAATGGTGGTATATATAATACTCAATTTAATTTAGAAAATATTTCATTAGACTTAGTTCATATGATGGAGGATTGGGATTTACATTGCAAATACGAGGGATCCGTAGTATTATCTAACTATAATTATCAATGGGTTCCAAGTGTGTCAATTTTCTTACAATGGGATGCTTTACCGGAGTTGAAAGTTGATCAAAGTTTCTCAAAAAATGGTTCAGAGTGGCAGTAAATTCTTAAAATGGGAAAAAAATGGTAAAAAATATAATAGTAGATGATTTGTCAAAATTACGAGTAATTTGTGGGGTAAATGATAGAAATTTAACATATATTGAAATCTTACTTGGAATTGAAATTTTAACAAAAGGAAATTCTCTATTTATCGAAGATGATGATGAGAAAAAAATAAAGATTTTTGAGACATTAATTAGAAAACTTGAAATATTAATACTAAATGATACTCAGGAACTTAGTGAAAATGAAATATTTATGGAATACCAAAGTATAATTAATTCTCCTAAACTTGAAGATGAATTAGAAAATGATTCTTTATTTAATGATTATAATTATATAAGTGTAAATAATAAAACTATTTTTTCTAAATCTATAAATCAAAGTAAATTTATAAAATCTATGAATGAAAATCAAATTTCTTTTGCAATAGGTCCAGCTGGTACAGGTAAAACTTTTTTAGCAATAGCTTATGCTTTATCGCAAATTACAAGTGGAAAGAAGCAAAAGATTATCCTTACGAGACCTGTTGTTGAAGCTGGGGAAAATTTAGGATTTCTTCCTGGTAATTTAAGTGAAAAATTAAATCCTTATGTAAAACCTTTATATGATGCTATGGAGTGGATGTTGCCCCCTTCAATTGTTGATAAATTAGAAACTAATAAAGTTATAGAAGTAGCTCCACTTGCCTATATGAGAGGAAGGTCATTGCACAATAGTATAATTATTTTAGATGAAGCTCAAAATACAACAATAGAGCAAATGAAAATGTTTTTAACAAGAATAGGTGAAAATTCTAAATCCATAATAACTGGTGATATAACTCAAATCGATTTACCTAATAAACAAAAAAGTGGGCTTGTGCATGCTAATAACATATTAAGAAATATAAGTGGGTTGAATTTTATTAATTTTTCTTCTAAAGATGTT
>CAZPTG010000183.1:0-5255 GCA_964589355.1 uncultured Spirochaetaceae bacterium | reverse complement strand
AAATTATAGATGAAAATATATTAAAACTTGAAAATCTATCAGGTAATGGTGATAAAGATGTTAATTTAGAATTGAAAAAAGGTGAAGTTCTTGGAATTGGTGGTTTAGTTGGTGCAGGAAGAACTGAATTAGCTCAAATGATATTTGGTGCTGTTAAAAAAGATTCAGGTAAAATTATATTTAATGGAAAAGAAATTAACCCTAAATGTCCAAAAGAAGCTATAGAATTAGGGATTGCTCTTGTTCCTGAAGATAGGAAAAGGCATGGTGCTATTTTACACAATTCTATTAATCATAATATAAATATGCCAATCTATGATCATTTTTCCAAATTAAGTAAAATTAATGAAAAAATAGAAAAAGAAATAACCAACAAACAAGTTAAAGATTTATTAGTAAAAACACCTACTATTAATCAAATTGTAAAAAACCTTAGTGGAGGTAATCAGCAAAAAGTTATTTTAGGCAAATGGCTTGCTGCTAATTCACAATTAATAATATTAGATGAACCTACAAGAGGAATTGATGTTGGAGCCAAATTTGAAATTTATAAAATAATAAATGATTTAGTAAACAAAGGCAAAACTGTTATCTTAATCTCTTCTGAAATGGAAGAATTAATAGGTATGAGTGATAGAATCATTGTTTTCTGTGAAGGTAAAATCACAGGCGAATTACAAAAAAGTGACTTTGACCAAAATAAAATAATGGCATTAGCAGCAAATTATTAAGGGGAAAAAAAATGAATGATAAAATAGATAATAAAAATAGAAGTGCTCTAATATTAAATCAATTTAAAGATAAAGCAATATGGGTTGTATTACTATTATTAGTAATAGGTTTTTCAATAGCAAATCCTAGATTCTTATCTTCAAACAACTTATTTACAATAGCTAGACAAGTTTCAATGTATGGGATTGCATCAATTGGTATGACTTTTGTTATTTTAATTGCAGGGATAGATTTATCAACTGGATCAATTATTACAATAGTTAATGTAGTTTGTGCATATTTAATGGTTAATTTAGGATTAAGCATTCCTGTTGCTATAGTTCTTTCAATGTTATTAGCTATAGTTATTGGACTTATTAATGGTGCATTAGTATCAATAATTGGTATTCCAGCTATTATTGCAACGTTCGCAACTCAAATTATTTTTAAAGGTGCTGCATATTTAATATCTGGTGGGGTTCCCATCTATGGCTTTAATGAAAGTTTTAAAGTAATTGGACAAGGTTATCTTGGAGTAGTTCCTGTTCCTGTAATAATAATGATTGTTTGTTTTGCAATAGGCTCTTTCATCTTAAATAAAACTTATTTTGGTCGTTACTTTTATGCTGTTGGAGGCAATGAAGAAGCTTCTGAATTATCCGGTATAAAGGTTGGAAGAACAAAACTTTTAATTTATACTCTTGCAGGCTTTTTTGCAGGACTAGCTGGAATAGTAATGCTCTCTAGAACAAATTCTGCTCAACCAACAGCAGGAATTGGCTATGAATTTGATGTTATTACTTGTGTTGTTTTAGGTGGAGTATCAATCACTGGTGGCTTTGGTAAAATAAGTGGAGTTATAGCAGGTGTATTAATAATTGGAGTATTAACAAATGGAATGGTATTATTAAATATATCTACATATATGCAATTAATAGTTAAAGGTCTTGTATTAATACTAGCTGTAGGATTTGATTGTTTACAAAAGAAACATTCAACTACTATATAGTATATAGGTTAAAAGGATTTAGTATTCATACTATTCTTATAATATCAATTGAAGAGGAAATTAAATATTTCCTCTTCTCTTTTTTTAAATCTAATATTATTTATTTTCATTAATACTAATTATTTTTGTATCAATACAATACTCATCATATGCAAAAGGTTCTTTATTAATCCTTTTTAATAAAAGATTAGCAGCTTTTTCACCTATTTCACTTGTATTTTGATCTACAACTATTATTTCTTCGTCAAGATTTAGCATCCAAAAAGCATTATCAAAAGTACCAAATAGAAAATCTTTTTGTAATTTTATATTATTTTTTTTAAAATATGAAATTGCAACAAAAGCAAATAATGCATTTCCAGAAATTATACAATCAACATTTTTTTCATTCATTACATAATCAAGCAGATCTTCCCATTCTTTATCGCTAGCTAATTCATTATAAGTTTTTGTTTTATGAGTGCTAAATAAAATACAATCTTCATCAACAACTAAATTATTTTGTACCATAGCATCTCTAAAACCATCAAGTCTTAATTGCATAGTATTATCTAGCTGAGGAGCAATAAATGCTATTTTTTTTGCACCTTTATTTATCATCATGGTTGTTAATTCAAAAGCACTTTGGGTATTTGTAATAAGTACAAAATCCCGCCTAATATTTTTAGGTTTTCTATCTATAAAAACCATTGGCTTAGAATCATATAAAGTTTTTATCTCACTCCAATCATCATGAACAGGTACAACAATAATTCCTGCAAAATCTTCTAATTTACATAAATCTAATTGTTGTATTTCTTTTTCAGGATTTTCATGAGAATTAATATAAAAAAGTTCATACCCATTTTTATTTAAAACCTCTTCAATTTTTGCTCCAATTTCTTGATAAAAATAATGTGCTAAATTTGATACAATAAATCCAACTATTTTTGAATTCCCTGTTCTCAATTTTCTAGCTGTCAAATTAACTTTATAATTTAATTCATCAATAGCTTTATTAACTTTTGCCTTCGTTTTATCATTAACATTACAAGAATTATTTATCACATGAGATACAGTTGCGGTTGAGACATTTGCTAAATTTGCAACATCTTTCATTGAAGGTTCACTCGTTTTCATATTTTTTATTTATCCTAAAAATTATTAATGATTAATATTAATATTTTTTATTTTAAAATGCAACAATGAAAAAAACTGCAAAACCTTTTACATAATATTTAAATATATAAATACACAATAGTACATAAACACAAAAAATAGCAAATCAATGGTTAAATCCACTTATTTACACATTTTCAAGCATTATATAAATTTAATCTAATATTTCTAAACTTGACATATAAAAAAACAAATATAAAATATCAGAGTATTAATTTATAAATAATATAAAATGGTGGGTATAAAAATAGAAAAATAATTGTCTCTTTAAATAATACATACTTTTTTTCTTTTAAATAAAAAGGGAAATATATGTGGAAAAAATTTACAAAAATAATAAATAAATTAATTAAATACATTATTTTAATAAGTGTATTATTAAGTTTAATATTTATTATCTATTTAAAAGTTCAAAATGATGATACTCAAAGTTTTGAAACCCCGCTAACCCCTGTAAAAATACAAAAACCTAAAATAGGATCTATCGAAAAGTATCTAATATTTTCAACATACATTGAAGCAAAAGATATAATATCAATAATTCCTTTTATCCAAGGTAAAATCTTAGAATATAATGTTGAAGTTGGTGATTATGTTTATAAGGATCAAATAATTGCAATAATAGATTCCGCTTCCCTTGATCAACAGGTTTTACAAGCTCAAGCAGCTTATAATGCATATAAAAGCACCTTTGATAGAATAGCTGCATTATATAAAAATAACGCAACAACAGCACAAAATTATGATGAAGCAAAAGCAAAATTAGATGCATCAAAAGCTCAACTCGAATTAATAAAAGTTCAAAGAGATTATTCAATTGTTAGATCCCCTATTTTTGGAACCATAATCTCAGCACCATATGCAAAAGGAAATATAGCATCTTCTAAAAACCCTATAGCTGTAGTTGCAAACTTAGAATCCCAAGTTGTAAACATCGAAATAGATGAAAAATACTATGATATTATTTATGATAATAAAGATAATTTAATTATAGAATTAACAAGACCACAATCAAGTGCTAAAACATCTGCATCTCTTATATCTATTGACCCTTATATAAATTCTCAATCTAAGACTTTTATTCTCAGTGCAAAGCTTATAGGAAATTTAACTTACTTTAGACCTGGGATGTATTCAATTGCAAAGATTACATATCAAACAAATAACAATTTATATATCTTAGATCAAAAGATAAAAAAACTAGATGGATCAATTTATTATTATAGTGAAAAAGATCAGTGCGCCCATTATTTAGATACTACTAAAATAAATAATTCTCAAGAAAATGATTATTATTTTAGCATTGATGAAAAATATAAAGATACATATTTCATTGTAGAAGGTGAAAACAATGTTAATGATGGGCAAAAAGTTAAAGCCTATAAAATGATAGAGGAATGAATATATGAAAATATCACATTTCTCAATTAATCATCCAACAATTATAACAATAATTTTAATCGCCCTTTTTATATTTGCTTCTTTCTCTCTATTCGACATCTCCCTAGAGTTTTTAAACGATATAAATGAACCCTCAATTAGAATTGTAACAATTTATCCAGGTGCAAGTGCATCAGATGTAGAGAGTGATATTACTAATATACTTGAAGATAACTTTGTCACCTTAAGTAATTACAAATCTATGGAAAGTCAATCAAGGAATTCTTTTTCTCATATCTCAATAACATTTAAAGCTAATGTTGATCCTTATGAGCAACTAGATGAAATAAGATATAGAGTATCGATGTTAATGGATGAATTGCCTAATAACATTCAAGATAAGCCTTTTGTTTTTGTTGGAGGCGCTAGTATGTTACCAATTATCACTTTCACAGTAGAAGGTGGTAGCGATATTATAAAATTAAATGAATATGTAAATGAAGAAATAAAACCTCAAATAAATCATATCAGTGGAGTTTCTAATGTAAATATATTAAACAGTGAAAAATTAGAAGTAAAAATAAAACTAAGACTTGATGATTTAGTAGCTAAAAAAATAAGTGTAGCTAGTATTTATGAAATACTTCAAGCTAGCAATATAAAACTTGCAATTGGCAATACTAGCTACATGGGAAAATCTTTAGATTTAAGATTTGAAGGAAATTTTAAATCTCTTGAAGATATTAAGACTCTTTGTGTAGGAATAGCAAATAAGAACATCATCAAATTAGAAGATGTTGCTGATATAAAAATAGAAAAGGCAAAAAAAGAATATTATGTAGATTCAATTGATCATTCCTTATTAGTGGTAAATATAACAAAACGGCTTGATGGGAATGTTGTTGAAATAGCAAAAGAATTAAATAAAATATTTGAAAAAGAAAGCAATAAACAAGGTAATAATATATCATTTAAGATAATATCTGATGATAGTAAA
>CAZPTG010000182.1:0-5270 GCA_964589355.1 uncultured Spirochaetaceae bacterium | reverse complement strand
CAAGCACACAAATAATCCAAATGTTAGTAATTCTAATAATTGGAGCGTATGCTTATAAAAAAGAAATTATTCATGACAATGGATTAAAAAGCATAACAAACATTCTTTTAGAAATAGTTAGCCCTTTATTAATTTTTACATCTTATCAAAGAGCTTATGATACTGATCAAGTAAAAGGACTAATAATAACTTTTATCTTATCAATGATTTCTATAATTATTGCTATATTAATTTCATTAATAGTTATAAAGAAAAGCAATAAACGTGATTATTTAGTTGAAAGAATGGCTATAATGTATACAAACTGTGGCTTTATAGGAATCCCTCTTATGTATGCTTTATATGGTCCTATTGGAGTCTTTTATTGTACAGCCTTTATCACAGCATTTAATTTAATCTGTTGGTCATATGGGATAAGTATGTTAGTTACGTTGCCATTAAAAGAAAAGTTAATCAAAATTATTTCAGGTAGAAATATGATAGCAATAATACTTGGTTTATTATTTTACTTCTTTTCAATTCAAATTCCAAATATTTTGTTAAACCCTATGATCTCTATTGGTTCTATGAATTCAACTTTAGCGTTATTGATTGTAGGTGCTACAATAATGAAAAACCCTCTGAAAAAAATGTTTTTAGATTCAAGAGGATATTATATTTTTGGTATTCATAATATAATTATACCTTTAATAATTATATTATTATTAACATTAGTAAATACAACAGATATGATAAAAAATATTATATTAATTGCTATGGCATGTCCTGTTGGAGCAACGACAACAACATTTTCTTTAAAATTTAATAGAGATGAAAAATATGCTTCATCATTACTTGGTTTGTCTACAATTGCATGCGTTTTTACTATTCCTCTTTTAATATATATAAATAGTTTCTTTTTATAAAATATTGATTATATATAACTTTTGTTGTAATTTTTAATCTATGGAGGTTTTTACCAATGGAAAATGATACAAATAATTTTGGAAAAATTGAAGACAATATTTATAAAGAAACCTTTATTCCATATACTTTTAATTGTGATATTGATACTAAAGCAAATTTAGACTGGATTTTTGAAATAGTTCAAGAATCAGTTGGATCTCATGATTTTTCTCATAATTGCTATATTATAAACTTAAGAAAAATTGGACTTACTAGAGTAATATCTAGAGAAAAAGTTCAAATATTCAAATACCCTAAGTGGAGAGAGAAGGTTTTCGTTGAAACTTGGGCTGAAAACACTTTTAGAAAAGTGTTAATACCTAGAATAGTTCAAGCAAAAAATGAAGCTGGAGATATTTTATTTAAAGCAACTACATTATGGGCAATAATTGATTTAAAAACAAACAAACCAATCTTACCAAATATTATATTAGATAAAATTGGATTTCCACAAATCCCAAACAAAGAAAAATTCCACATTAAAAAAAGAGATTTTATTGATGATGAAAAATCAATAATTTCTAGATTCAAACCAATAATAAACTATTCTGATACAGATATTAATCACCATGTTAATAATATTTCTTATTTAAGATGGGCTTTACGATCTATACCTAACCAATTTAGGAAAGATCATATAGTAGAAAAAATTGATGTCTCTTGGTTAAAACAAACCTTTTTAGATGATAATGTTGAAATAATTACAACTAGTGATAATGATCAAGCTTTATCAACAGATTCTCCTACATTTTATCATAAACTTATTAGATATGAAAAAGATAATTCAAAACAAGTTGTTTTTGAAGCAAAATCAACTTGGGAAAAAAGAGATTAATAATGAGGAGGCTTTCTATTAGGAAGATCTCCTGATTCTGATTCTTCAATTAATTGAGAAATTTTTTTTTCTAATTTATTTATATGATTAGATAATAGTCCAATCTCTCTTTGTTGCTTTGTCACAATTTCATTTAACTGAGAAACAATTTCTTCAGTATATGAGATTTTTATTTCAACTTTTTCAAGAGACTCCAATAGGTTTTCTTTATCCATAATTAGCTCCTTTTCAAACATATTATTATTACAAAAATAAATATATTACAACATACAAACAATATTATTTATTAAAAACCCCTAGACGCTTTTTTTTATATATAAAAAGTTGTCTTTTTGTATAATAATTTATAGATTTTACATAAATCCATTTTATTTGTATAATTTATAAGATTTTTTATTGCTCATTGTTGTTTTTTTGTTGCATTTATTTGTTAATGTGCTATTGTATAATTGTTGCATTTTGGTGCATAATTATTTAGGAGACAAAAACATGAAAGGTGAACGCGTTGCACAATTAGAATTATTACTTCTTTCACACCCTGAAGGCTTAAGAAGAGCTGAAATTGCAAGAAGATTAGGTGTACATAGATCAACAATTAGTAGATATGTTACTGATTTAAGTAAATATATAGATGTTTATGAAGAAAATAATTTAATAAAAATTAATAATGAACAAAATAGAGATGAAAATATTGCACTCAGTATTTATGAAAGTCTTGCATTTAATATGTCTGCAGAAGCAATTGCAAAAAATTCTGAATTCCAAAATCCTCACTTAGCTTCTGGTTTAAGAAAAATCGCATTAAATATGCGCTCTTATGCTCCAGAAATAAGCAATAATATAATTCAATTATCAGAAGAAATTGACAAAGATATTCAAAAAAAGAGTGGTAACTCAAAATATAATACCATATTAGATGTGTTAATAGATTCTTGGGTTTCAGGAAGAATTGTAAAAATTGAACATACAATAGATGATAAGAAAAGAATTTCTGAAGTAGCTCCATATTTTATTGGATTTAGAGAAGAACAAACAGGAAGAAATCCTATTAGTGTAACAGGAAGACTTAGGCATACTACTGAAATGATAACAATTGATATAAGTACAATTACTAAAGCAATAATTTTAGAACAAACATATACAATTCCTGACAACTTAAAGCCTTTTAAAATGCCAAATCAACAAAATAATTATGAGCCTATAGATGTTATCCCTTTAAAAATAAAAGTTAAAGAAATTTCAGCAATAAATGTTTTTAATAATTTAAAACATACCACTCCAATAATTGAAGAAAAACAAGATCATTTCGTTTATTCCTTTGATATTGAAAATTCTATTGAACTTATATTAAGAATAATTCAATGTGGATCTTCTGTTGAAATTCTTGAACCAGAATCATTTAAGAAAAAATTTTGTAAAACTTTAACGGAAATTCTTGCCGTATACAATATTACTTGCTAATATTATATAAAGACTACTGTCTTTAGGAGATAAAAATGAAAAAATACGAATGTGATTTATGTGGTTATATTTATGACCCAGCAGAAGGTGATCCAGATGGTGGAATTGCACCAGGAACAGCTTTTGAAGATATCCCTGATGATTGGGTATGTCCATTATGTGGAGCTAGTAAAGATGACTTCTCTGTTGTAGAAGAATAAAAAATGATAAGAGGCTTTTAAAGCCTCTTATTTTTTTATATATTAAATATATGATAAATAAATTATTAAACAGACGTTCTCATAGAACATTTTTAGATGAAGAAATTAAATCTGAAGATTTGAATTTAATTAAAAAAGCAACTTTACAATCTCCAACTGCAGGTAATTTAACATTATATTCTATACTTGAAATTGAAAATCAAGAAATAAAAGACAAACTTGCAGTTCTTTGTGACAATCAGCCAATGATAAAACAAGCCCCTCATGTATGGATTTTTCTTGCTGATTTTAATCGTTGGATAAACTATTTTAAATATAGTAATACTGAAGAAAAAACAAAAATAAAAATAAGAAACCTAGGTCTTGGTGATTTACACTTAGCTTTGCAAGATACAATCATAGCATCACAAACTGCAACAATAGCTATTGATGAACTTGGCTATGGATCTTGTTATATCGGAGACATAATAGAAAACTATGAAGAAGTTCAAAAGTTATTAAACCTTCCTCAATACGCAGTTCCTGCAACTATGCTTATTTTTGGAAAACCTAAAAAGAAATTAGAAACTCCGCTAGTACGTCCTGATGAAAAATATATTTTTTTTAAAGATAAATATAAGATACAATCTAAAGAAGAGCTTGAAAAAACTTATATCAAGCATGAAAATCGTGCTAAAAAGAATAATTCTCTTCCTTTTAATAACACAGGAACAATTGCTGATCAATTTTATTTAAAGAAATTTTCAAGTGATTTTATGCAAGAAATGAATCGTTCTGTAAAAGTATTTATGGATAAATGGTGTGAAAAAGAAAAATAATTATTGTTAGGAGCTATTTTGATATTATCGAACTTACATACACACACAAATTATAGTGATGGAAAAAATTCTATAGAAGAATACATAAATAAAGCTATTGAATTAAATTTTGAATCAATAGGTTTTAGCGAACACGCCGAATGTGGCTATGATATAGATTGTATAGAACTTAAATTGAGAGATCAAATTAATTATTTTAACTTATTAGATAAATACCAAAAAAAATATCCTGAGATTACTATATATAAAGGGCTTGAATTGGATTCTTTAAATTGGGAATACAATGGTAGTCCTGATTACACAATCGGATCTGTTCATAATTTATTAATTAATAATCAAGTTTACATTCTTGATTGGAAAATAGAATATCTCAAAGAAATTATTGAAATTTGTAATGGTAAAAAGAATTTTATTATTAAATATTATCAAGAGTTATTAAATTTTGCAAAAAAATCTAATTATGATATTACAGGACATTTAGATTTATATACTAAATTTAATGAAAAAGAACATATTTTTAATGTTTCAGAAAAATGGTATTTAGATACAATTAAAGAAATTATAAAAGAATTAAACAATTTAGATAAAATTATTGAAATAAATACTGGAGCAATTTGCAGAGGATATAAAACAGCACCTTATCCAGATTTTAACATTATTAAAATTCTAAAAGAGTTAGAGTCAAAAGTAATTATTGGCTCTGATGCACATTCGCCCGATTCTTTGGGATTTAAATTAAATGAAGCCTACCTCCTGGCAGAGGATATCGGATTTGTGGATAGAGCTACCCGTGTGCGTTCCCTAAAATAACTAAAGCCATCAAAGTTTTATACATTTGAGGAAAGTTAGGAGATTCGAAGATGATCTTTCTCCCAGATTTACGTTTGACCGAGGGAATAAGGTTCACTAAATCAGCTTGTACAGTATTATTTGCCTTTATTTCACATTCGAGCGGCTCATCGAATTTCCGTACAGGGAGTCTATCAATATCTTCGATTGCTTCGGTTGCTC
>CAZPTG010000181.1:0-5290 GCA_964589355.1 uncultured Spirochaetaceae bacterium | reverse complement strand
AATTAAGAAATGTATTTTAAGATTAATAAAAAAAAGAGACTGTTTTATAACAGGCGATACGTTATTTAGATAAGAAGCATTATAATTTTGTTATGAAAATTTTTGATATAAAGTATTCTAAATTAAAAAATGATTTGTTTGAAGATTCTATTAAAAAATATTACATTCACGAAACCTATGTAAAATTTGTATTATGAGAAAACAAAACATTGAATCAATTAAGGTTTCTGAACTTCAATTGTGGTCTGAAAACCCAAGAGATCCAATCGATTTAGAAAGTACAGATTATCAAATCATATCACGCGCTTTAATTGATTATAAAAAAAAATGGAATTTACAGACCTTTATTAAAGAAATGGGTGCATATTATGACCTAAGTGAACTTCCAACTGTAGTTAGAATTAATGGACAAAACGTAGTTTATGATGGCAATAGAAGAATAGCCATATTAAAATATCTTCAAAATCAGGAATTATATAATCAATTGGGAGGTGGGTTATTTTATAAAGAAGAGCCTACTGAATTAAAAGAATTGACAGAAATACCATGTAATGTTTGTGATAAACAAACAGCTCTAAATAATATTGAACGAAAACATACCAATAGCGGAACTTGGGGACCTTTAGAGAGAGATTATTTTTTATACCTACATAGAGGAAAAGAAAAAAGTTTATTTATCAGTTTTGATGAACAAACTGGAATAATTAGCAGTAATGAAAAAATGAATAAACGTTTCGTCAAGGATGAAATGCTTACAGAACAAAACTTAGAGAAAATTGGATTTAAATATAACTCAAATCAAGGAATCGTATCTAATTATTCTGATGAAGAAACAGAAATCATATTAAACAACATAGTAGAGTTAGTAGAAAAAAGAATCGTATATACAAGAGGAAAATATAGAGCAAAACTAAAGGAACCACTTCAAAACGAGTACCCTGAAATAAAAATTAAAAAGTTTGATGAAACAAAAAAGAAAAAGAAACTAAAAAGAATTAGAGAAAACAATAAAAACTCTCAAAATACAAAAAAACGAAAAACTCCTGTACGTAAAAGTAATGAAATCTTATTTGGAAAAACACTTCAACTAAAGCCAGGTAGAGTAAATGAAATTTATAGTGCAATAGACTCAATATATAAGAATGAGAAAAATACAGAAGCAATTCTAGCTATTCTTGGGATGTCTTTAAGGTTTTTACTAGAAGTTGGTGCAAGAGTTTACTATAAAGAGAAAGGTAGTTCTAATTCAGAAAAGGATCAACTTTATAAAGACTTTTTAAGACTGGCCAAACAAGAAATGCAATCTTCTAAAGAAATTGTAAATTACTTAGCTTTTACAACGGACTGGTTAAATAATAAAATAAATTTAGAAGGTATTTTGGGAAAGTATGCACATGACAATATTATTGTAACCAAATCAAATATTATTGAAAACTCTATTATAGTTGGTGAAATTATAGAACATTATTTCGGTAGAAATTAGAATTAAAAATTGAGATGAAAATTAATAAAATATCAATAACAAAATTTAGGGGATTTAAAAATACGGAGTTTGAACTAGGAACTCATTTAACTGCAATAACAGGACAAAATGGTACTCAAAAAACTACGATTCTAGGAATGTTAAGTCAACCATTTTCAATTACAGAAGAAGGTAATCCTATGAGAGATGAGAAACCATTATGCGGAGGATCATTTAAGTCGGGATTTTCTGAGAAATTCAAGTTATCTAAAGATTTCGATAAAGCAGGTGAGCACGAGTGGACCTTATTTTTCAATGATGAAAAACAAACTTCTTATACTGTTGAAAGTATCCATAGAAATAAGAAGGAAGGAACCATACGCTTCTGGCAAAAAGGAACTAAAGCAAAAGGATCAGGTTATATTCAATTACCAGTAATCTATTTAAGCTTAAAAAGATTATTACCAATTGGTGAGGATAATAGTCTAAAGGAAACCGAAAGTATCGTACTAGATAAAGAAGAGCTTGAATTTTATAAAGAATGGCATAATAAAATATTGATTCTAACAAGAAAAAATGATAAAATACTTAGTTCAAAATATTTGACTAGTACGGATAAACAAACTCTAGGAGCAAACACTAATCATTACGATTGGCGCATAAATTCCGCAGGACAAGATAATATTAGTAAAATACTTCTAGCTGTTCTATCTTTTAGACGTTTACAAAATATCTATAAAGAAAAGTATAAAGGAGGAATCTTAGCTATTGATGAATTAGATGCAACATTCTATTCTGCGTCACAAGTAAAACTAATTGATGCCTTAAATAAGTTCGCAGCTAAATTTAATATACAGATTATATTTACTACACATTCATTAACAATTATTGATAAAATTATAGAATTTCAAGATGATAAATATAGAAAAGATCAGATTAAGTTAATGTTTTTAAAAAAAGAAGATGGTCAAATTGCTATAGAAAAAAATGTAAATCGAGATTTTATTAGAAATCATCTAAATGTAGCTCTAACAGGACAACCAAAAACATATAAAATTGATCTATATACAGAAGATAAAGAAGCTGCTATCTTTGTAAAATCTTTATTAGGTAAAAAGACTAAATACTTAAACTTTGTTGATGTAACACTTGGATGTACTAATTTAATTCAGCTCGCAAGTGCAAAAGTACCATCATTTGTATTTCCTAAATCAATAATTATTTTAGATGGTGATGTAAAGCAAAATAGTAAACAGTATACTAAATCTAAACGAATAAAGAATATTTTACTTTTACCTACTAAATACTCCCCTGAGCAAATAATTTCTCAATATCTAGAGGATTTATCAGATAGACATCCACTTTGGAAGAGTGTTGACGAAACTTTTGATCATCAATTTTGTTTCCAAGATTTTTCAAACGAAAAAATACAAAACGATAGAAAAATTGCCAAAGAATGGTTTAACAAACATGAGCATTTATGGGGAAGAAACGCGTCAAAAGTTTTAAAACATTGGAAAAAAGAAAATGATGAACTTGTTAAAGAATTTAATGATAACTTTGTAAATTTATATAATCAAATTATAGCAAAAACAGAATTGTAATTAAATATGTTTTATTCACCTTTAAGATATCCAGGAGGAAAAAATAAACTTGCTGCATTTATTGCTAAAATTTGCATAGAAAATAGCATAAGCGGGGTCTATGTAGAACCATATGCAGGTGGAGCATCGGTAGGGCTATTTCTTTTATTTGAGGGATTTGTAAATAAAATTATTATTAATGATAAAGACCGTTCAATATATGCTTTTTGGCATTCTGTTTTGAACAATCATACAAAACTTTGCAAATTAATAGATCAAACAGAAGTGACAATGGAGAGTTGGTATGAGCTTCGAGAAGTTCAAAAGCATAAAGAAAAAGTTGGGCTTTTAGAACTTGGATTTTCTACCCTTTTTATGAATAGAACAAATCGTTCTGGAATAATTAACGGAGGACCAATCGGAGGTTATAAACAAGAAAGCGAATATTCATTGGATTGCAGATTTAATAAAGAAGATATAAAGAAGAGAATTAAAGCAATCGCGAAAAGAAGAAATGATATAAAGCTTTACAAAAAAGATGCGTTAAAACTAATTGATAAAATAGAAAGAGAAGCTGATAAAGAAAATACTATTTTCTACTTTGACCCACCTTACTATTTGAAAGCTAATTCGCTTTATATGAATCATTATGAAAACGAAAACCATAAAATTGTAAGTGATAGAATCAAGAATATTAAAAATATTAAGTGGATTGTTTCTTACGACAACGTAACTGAAATTCAAAGATTATATTCAGGTTTTGAGAAAAAGGAATATTCATTTAAGCACACAGCCTATCAGATAAGAGAAGGTAAAGAGGTTTTATTTTTTAGTAATAACTTAAATACACCACAATTATATAATCGAAATCCAGTAAGATATAAATATTTGAAAAAGGATACTGAGAGTAAGATTTTATATAAAAAGGCATAATTTATCTTATAGTGATTCAAAAAGCTGCTTTCCAAAAACGCTTTTTCTTGAGTTGTTTTCTTCTTCTTCTACTGGCTAATTGACTGCAACTAGAAATTCTACATTTTTTTAAGTTCTTTTTATTAAGTAATGTAAAAATGAATTTATCAATTCTATCAAAATACCGATCAATATCTAAATAAGAATATATTGCAATCCATTTATCAATTGCACTTTCTACTTCTTTTTTAATATCAATACATTCTTTGTTCTTTTTAACAATCATTCTTATTATATTTTTTAGAATGTCGACTTTATCGCTTCCCGGAAATAAATTATTACCATCAAAATAAATTCCAAGAAAAGAAAGATTTGATTTATGTGGTTCTACTATTACAGTTTTCCCTTGATCACCAGTGTTAAGTAGGTGAATTTTTAAGGAAAATTTATCTTCTAAATAATGTTTTATTACTCCATAACCTTTTTCTGCTTCATCTAATGATTTGAATAAAACCACAAAATCATCAGCATATCTAACTAATGAATACCCTTTATCTTTAACAAAAACATCGAATTCAACCATATATAAGTTAGATAATAAAGGTGACAATGGATTTCCTTGTGGAATTCCCTTTCCAGCATTTTTAAATAAATCATGGTATTTATAATATATCTTTTTTATGCCATCTAATTTTTGGTTTAAAGATTCCTTTATTAGCTTGTTGATCGAATCATCCTTTAAATTTGGAAGAACCGATTTTTCAATTAAATCATCCTTTTTTATTTCTTCAAAAAAATTTATAATATCAGCTTTTAAAATTACCTTAAATCCAGAGTCATATATTGATTTCATTTTTAACAATGATTCTTTTACTCCCTTTCCCCTTTGATATGCGAAACTGATACCTTCACTCTTAGATAATATTGAAGAAAGTTCTTTTTCGAGAATTAATGCAATTGACTTTAACACAATTCTGTCTTGAATTTCAGGAATTTGTAGAGGTCTATATTTACCATTATCCTTTTTAATTATTGCAGCTCTAGTTGGTGAGAACTGAAATTTTCCTTCAGAAATTTCAGTATTTAATTTTTTTAAATTATCATCTATTTCTTTTTCGTAATCTTTTATACTAATCCCTGATAATCCAAAAGAGTCTTCATTTTCTTTATTTAATAATTCCCAAGATTTTTTGAGTGTTTCAATAGAGGCTAATTCTTCTAATAATGTTTTTTTCTTCAAAATGATTTTTTTAATGATTATTGTATATTGAAATTAACAAAAAGATTAGACAATTAAGGATTATTGTAAAAAAAGTTATTAACCTACAACCAA
>CAZPTG010000180.1:0-5335 GCA_964589355.1 uncultured Spirochaetaceae bacterium | reverse complement strand
ACCTAAACATACTATTCCTAAAGATACTTTTTGCTTCATAAAATCCTTCTTGTCTATTTATTTCTTACTGAAAGTAAACAATATAAATATTAATAAGTCAACATTTTTTTCTTATTTTTAAAAAGAAAAACTATAAATTAATGCTTTTATTTTTTACTAATTACTAAAATAATGATTCATCAAAATTTCTACAGCACCTTTTTGTGTTGTTATAGAATTATACTCTTTTCCATAAATATTTATATTAGAAATAACTCCATCTTTTATAAGAGAATCAACTTCTAATCTAATCATATCTGATAAAACTTTTGCAATTACTTCACTAGAACATTCAAAAATAATAGTAGATGGAGTTAATAATATATTTATATTTCTAATTCCAACTGAGAGATAGTGAGCAGCTTTTTCTAAAATTTTTAAAGCATCTGGATCTTTATCTATTACTTTTTGTTCAAGTGATGAAAAAATTGGAGTATTAGGATCTTTATATAAATCTAACACATAAGCTTGTAAGCACCCTGTTCCCTTACACGTACATACAGGACCATCTAAAGATATGGGTATATGACCAGTTTCTAATGTAACATTATCAGGTGTTATATAAATACCATTTTGTGTTACTAAAGCACCATTAACACCACGTCTTAAAAGAAATGTAAATAATCCATTTTCATCTCTATGATCACCATATAAATATTCCCCATAAGCTAGTGCTGAACAGTTGTTATGAACAATAACAAATAAATCTAGTTTCTCTTCTAACACTTTTGATAAAGGATAATGATTTAATCCTTGTATTCTAGGATAATCAATTACAACTCCTTTTTCTATATTTACACAGCCAGGAGCTGCAACAGAAACACCTATTATTTTTTCTTTATTAATTTCATGCTCAACAATTAAAGATTTAATATTTTTTACAATAATTTTAATAACATCTTGAATATTTGAAGACTCATCAATGGATAATGTAATAGAGGCTACTCTTTTTAATTTAAAATTAAATAATCCAATTAAAATAACACCAGCCCAAAATTCTACTGCAACAGAATATAAACTGTTTTCATTTACTGTGTATAATAAAGGTTTTCTACCTTTTTTGCCTTCTTCTTTTATTTCTTTTTTAATTGGTTGAATTAGTTGTCTATTTTCTAACTCTGAAAATATCCTATATAATGTTGGAGCTTTTAATCCAGTCAAGTTAACTAATGAGGATTGTGATACACCTTCTTTTCTACATTTATAAATCTCAGATAACACTAAATTTATATTGTGATTTCTGATATCACTAGCTCTCATTACATTATTAAGCATAAAATAATCTCCTATTTTTAATATATACATTTGTATCATAGAATAAAAAGTTTAGAAAGCTTTTTTACTTACTTTCACAAATAAAGTTATTGATTTATTAACTTTTCCCTTTACAAATCACAGTTTTATAATTATTATTTTCATAAAGAAAGTAATAGTAATAAAGGTAGGATAACATGATTACTAAAGAAGAGCTTCAACAATTAAACAAAGAAGCTAACAATGTTAGAATTAAAACATTAGAGACAATTGCTAACTTAGGTGTTGGTCACATTGGGGGCTCTTTATCTGTAGTAGAAATTTTAACTCTATTATATTTTAAAGAAATGAATATTGATCCTAAAAATCCTAAGATGGAAGGACGTGATTTATTAGTTCTTTCAAAAGGACACTCAGGACCAACATTATATTCTATCCTAGCTTTAAAAGGGTTTTTCCCTCTAGCTTGGTTAGACACTTTAAATAAAGGTGGCACAAATCTACCATCTCACTGTGATAGAGTAAGAACACCTGGTATTGATATGACAACAGGTAGTTTAGGACAAGGATTATCAGCAGCTTGTGGTATGGCTTTATCTTGTAAATTAGATGGCTTAGAAAACTATACCTATGCTATTATTGGAGATGGAGAAAGTGATGAAGGACAAAACTGGGAAGCTGCAATGTTTGCCTCTCAATATAAATTAAATAAACTTATAGCATTCACTGATTACAACAAACTTCAATTAGATGGCACAACAGAATCAATTATGGACCTAGGTGACATTGAGGGAAAGTGGAGAAGTTTTGGTTGGAATGTATATAGATGTGATGGTCATAATATTAGTGAAATTGAAGCAAAAATCCAACTTGCAAAGCTTTCAAACAACAAACCAAACATGATTATATTAGATACTATTAAAGGTAAAGGTGCTGCTTTTGCTGAAAACAAACTAACAAACCACAATATGCCTGTATCAAAAGAAGTTGCTAAAGAAGCAATTGATGAATTAAAGAAGGAGCTATAGTTTATGGATATGCGTCAAGTATACTGCAACACTTTAATAGAAGCAGCAAAAAAATATGATAAATTAATGGTAGTAGAAGCTGATTTAATGAATGCTACTGGAACAGGCCCTTTTAAAAAAGCCTATCCTAATAAATTTGTAGATGTCGGTGTTGCTGAGGCTAATCTAATCGGAGTAAGTTCTGGCTTATCAAATATGGGAAAAATTCCTTTTGCAGCAACATTTGGATGTTTTGCAGGAAGAAGAGATTTTGATCAATTTTTCTTATCAGCTAACTATGCTCATCTAAATGTAAAACTAGCAGGAACAGATCCTGGAATAAGCGCTCAATTCAATGGTGGAACCCATATGCCTTTTGAAGATATAGGAATTATGCAAACTGTTCCTAATCTAGTAATCACAGAACCTTGTGATTCTATTAGTTTAGAGAAAACAATATATAATTTAATTGATCATTATGGATCTTCTTATATGAGATTACAAAGAAAAGGTAGTCAAACTATATATAAAGAGGATGAAAAATTTGAAATTGGAAAAGCTAAAGTATTAAAAGATGGTAATGATGTATCTATTGTTGCACTTGGATTTATAATGGTTCCTGAAGCTTTAGAAGCTGCAAAACTTTTAGAAAAAGATGGCATTAGTGCAGCTGTTATTGATCCTGTTTGTGTAAAACCATTAGATAATGATTTAATACTAAAATATGCAGCTAAAACTAATTTAATTATTAGCGCTGAAAACCATCAAGTAAGTAGTGGTTTGGGTAGTGCAATTGCAAACTTATTAGCAAATGAGAGACCTACAAAAATGAGAATGGTTGGAATTAAAGAAGAATTTGGTCAAGTTGGTACTTTAGAGTATCTAAAAAACCATTATAAATTAAATGCAAAAGAAATTGTTAAACAAGCGAAATCAGCTTTAGGCAAATAATCAAGGAGAAAATATTATGAAAATAGCAATGGCAAGTGATCTTAGTGGATATGAATTAAAGACTGCAATTAAAGAGTTTTTAGTAAAAAAAGGATATGATGTTATAGATTTTGGAATTGAAGATAAAGATCATCCAAAACCATATTTTGAACAAGCTCCAAAAGTTGCAAAAGCAATTCAAAATGGAGAAGCTGATAAGGGTATATTAATCTGTGGAACAGGTCAGGGAATGGCTATTGTTGCAAACAAGCATAAAGGAATTTATGCAGCTGTTGTTGATTCAGTTTTTTCTGCAGAGAGATCAAAAATTATAAACAAAGCAAATGTTATTACACTCGGGGGATGGATAAGTGCTCCTTTTGTAGCTACTGAAATTGTTGAGGGTTGGTTAAATAGAGATTTCTGCGAAAAAATGGAATTTAAAAGAGATTTCTTAACTAATGCTTTTAATCAAGTAGTAGAAATTGAAAAGGAGAATTTCAAATAATGAAAGATATTACAAACAGGAATTTATTAAATAATCCTGTAAAAATAGTTCAAAAAAATTCTCTTAATGCTTTAGAATTATTAAAAGAATGTTTAGATATTAATCCTAAATTAAAACATATTACCTTCATTGTTGATAATGCTCCAATCGAGGCAAAAGCTACATTATTGAAAGAAATTAAAAACATTTCTAATATCACTATCTTAGATAAAGTTCAACCTAATCCTAGAACAAGTGATATAAAAGATATGGCTGAAAAAATAAAATTCACATCCATTATTGTTGGAATCGGTGGTGGCTCTGTTATGGACAGTGCCAAAGCACTTGCTATGTTGATGAGTAATGGTGGTGAATTAGAAGAGTATTTATCAAATAATCCAAAAAGAAAAATTGAGAAAAAGAGTCTTCCGCTTGTATTGATTCCAACTACTGCAGGAACAGGATCTGAGATGACAAAGGTTGGAGTATATACTTCCGATTCAGGAAGGAAATATACTCTAGGCTCTCCTTTGATGCATGCTACTAAGGCTATTTTAAATACTGAATATATTTTAAACATGCCACCTGCTCTAATTGCATCAACAGGAGCTGATGCATTAGATCATGCTCTTGAAACTATTTGGAATAAAAATGCTAGTGATGAGACTAGAGCACTAGCTGTTGAAGTCTCAATAGATATTATTTCTAATTTACTTAATATGTACAATGGTGCTCTAAATAAAAACCAAAATATTGAGTATTGTAGAAATATGCTATTGGCTTCAGCTATGGCTGGTGCAACATTTAGTACAACAGGAACTGCTGCAGGTCATGCAATTTCCTTTATACTAAGCGAAGATTTTCACATCCCTCACGGAAGTGCTTGTGCTTTTACCCTTTTAGATATTTATAAAATGTCAAATAAACTTGATAGTGTAAAAAAACCATTAGTTGAAATAGCTAAAGCATTTTTTGAAGACACTGATGAAGATGTACTAATCTCTAAATTATATGACAAATTGGATAATATGTTTAAGAAGATGAATCTTCCAACTAACTTCAAAGAATTAGGAGTTACAATAAGTAAAGATGAAATTGATTCTCATTTTGCAAGATCTTTTGATGATCCCAAAATGTGGAATCAAATACCAAAAGCAACAAAAGAAAATATATATCCATTCTTGGTGGAAAAATGTTAAATCTTATATTAAGCGGTTTTGTTGTTTTAATCACACATGCACTCGAAGCTATAACAGGTTTTGGGTGCACTGTTATCGCAGTACCTTTTGTTACAGCTTTACTTGGAATGAAACAAGGTATTATGATAGTTACAATATTAGCTTGGCTTTTAGCCCTTTATATCATTGCAACTAACTTTAAATATATACAATTTAAAAAAACATTATTAATACTTGCTCTTATGATTCCAACTCTCCCAGTTGGTATGTATATATTTAGATATGTTGATCCTGTATTGTTTAAAAAAGGTCTTGCCGTATTTATTATTTTTGTTTCTATTTTAAATTTATACAAGCTATTAAAAAGCAAAGAACAAGAAACTACTAAGAAAGAACTTAACAAAAAAGATAAAACAATTTCAGTTATTGCTTTATTGGTT
>CAZPTG010000179.1:0-5362 GCA_964589355.1 uncultured Spirochaetaceae bacterium | reverse complement strand
TAATTAATAATAAACCTGGTGTTAGTGATAAAAAACGAAATGAAATAATAAGTGTATTGAAAAAAGTAAATTATCCAATTAATTTTGATTTAGATGTAACTAAAAAAAATGAAGATGATAGAAATTTATTATTTATAAAAATTATTAAAGCAGGTTTTCTTGTAGAACAGAATGCGGGATTTATTGCGAAAATATTAGATAGTATTCAAACTGAATGTGCTAAAAATGGTTATAACCTTCAAATGGTTACTTTTGATAGTAATTATTCAAAAAATATAAAAGAAATAAAGTTTTCTAATGTTGATGGTGCTTTTGTAATTGGAACTGAATTGCAAGAAGTAGATTATAAAGCATTAGATTCAATTAAAATCCCATATTTAGTAATTGATAATTCTATGCCTAATTATCCTTGTAATTCTATTACAATGGCGAATGAAGAAATGGTTGATTTAGCTATTCGTTTTCTATGTAATTCAGGAGAAAAAGATTTTGGTTATTTTAGATCGTCTTTTGATTCTCAAAACTTTATAGAAAGAAATAATGGTGTTTTAAAAGCTGTAAAAAAATATGGTTTACATTACTCAAAAGATCGAGAATTTAGGCTTGAAGCTACATTAAAAGGTAGTTATAAAAAAATGCTATATTATATAAATGAAGGAAGGAGACTTCCAAAAGTTATTTTTGCTGATAATGATATTATTGCTATAGGAGCAATTCAAGCTTTAACTAGTCAAGGTTATAATATTCCTGATGATGTTTCAATAATAGGATTTGATGATATATTTT
Source organism: uncultured Spirochaetaceae bacterium (assembly GCA_964589355.1). Classification (GTDB taxonomy): domain Bacteria; phylum Spirochaetota; class Spirochaetia; order Sphaerochaetales; family Sphaerochaetaceae; genus Pleomorphochaeta. The sequence continues at coordinate 4,576 of CAZPTG010000179.1, read as the reverse complement.
TAGCAGAAACGACACTACCATCTTTATCTACTGTTCATGTTCAAAGGACTATGATTGGACAAATGGCTGCAATAACTTTGATGAATGAAATAAAATCAAAACATCCTTCTTATTATAAATTAATTGTAGGCGGAAAATTAATTATAAGAAATAGTACAATATAAAATTCATAATTTTTTTAAGAGTTATGTTTTTTATTTTTTATTTTATATATCATTCTTGTCATTTGTTATTTAGTGTTTTATTATTATTGATTGAAAGGAGATATTATGGAGAAAGTACTAGTTTGCGGTCATAGAAATCCAGATATGGATAGTGTTTGTAGTGCTTGGGCCTATGCTAATTTAGAGAATGAATTAAATAAGAATAGAAATATAGAATATATATCATCAAGATGTGGATCTTTAAATGAAAGTACAAAACAAGTATTTAAGAATTTAAATATAAATCCACCTGTTTTTGTAAAAGATGTAAGAACAAGAGTATCATCTGTTTATGTGAAACCAGAAATTACAATTGATTGTGAAGAACCCGTATATGAGTTAATGAATATTTTTTCTAAATATGATATTTCTGCTGTTCCTGTAACTAAAAATGGAAAATATTTAGGTTTGTTAAGTATTGATGACGTTAATAGATATTTTTTAAGAGATGCTAGTGCTCAAAAACCTTATTATAATATAAGTGTAAATCGAATTTCTAAAGTTTTAAAAGGTGAATTTTTAAAAAAAGGTAAAGAAACGGATCATAAAGTTCAAATTATGGTTGCAGCTATGTCTTTTACACAATTTAAAAAAGTTTTTGATACTATTGAAGATGATAATTTACCATTATTGGTTGTAGGGGATAGATTAGAACCAATATTAGAAGCGATTTATAGACAAGTTCCAATTATAATTCTTACTAAAATGAGCGATAAAATTAATAGATTAGTGGATTTTAATAATTTTAATGGAAATGTATTTTTAAGTGATTGTCATACAAATGAAACTTTAAGATTGTTAAGATTATGTACTCCGGTTCAAGATTTATTAGAAGAAACTCCTCCTAGATTGAATTTAAATACTCTTTTTGATGAAGCAAAAAATACTTTAATAAATAGTCATTTTAGAGGGTTGCCTGTATTTGAGGATGATGAATTTAAAGGTTTTGTAACAAGAAGATGTTTTATTGAAAAACCAATGACAAAAATTGTTATGGTAGATCATAATGAGAGTGAACAAGGAATGCCAGGTATTGAGGAGGCTTCAATAGTTGGTATTATTGATCATCATAGATTTAATGCTTCTAAAACTAATCATCCAATATTTATTTATAGTGCTCCTTTGGGATCAACTTGTACCTTAGTAACTCAATTATATGAACGCTATAATGTTAAAATATCAAAAGAAGTTGCAAGTGTTTTAATTTCAGGTTTAATAAGTGATACAGTAATATTAAAAAGTCCAACAACAACTCAAGAAGATATAAGAATAGCAGAAATACTTTGTAAAATTGCTGAAATTAATAATTTAAAAGAATATGGGGAGAAAATGTTTTCTACTGGAGTAACTATTGCAAAGCAAAATCCTAGAAAAGTTATTGAAGGTGATTTTAAAGTATATAAAGAGAGAGGCTTAAAAGTTGGTATTGGTCAATGTGAAGTTACTACACTAAAAGATATAGATGATTATAAAGAAAAATATTTAAATACATTAGAAGAGGTCAAAAATAGTAATGGCTTGGATTGGGCTTTATTTATGATTACTAATGTTATTAAAGAAAATAGTATTTTATTAACTACTGGATTAGATACAGTAGAATATAAATTGATATATGAAAAACAAGCAGATAAAACTTTCTTTTTACCTAAAGTTCTTTCAAGAAAAAAACAATTATTACCTGAAATAATTAGAGTTTTAGATGAATAATAATTAATTTAGTTTTAATTGATATATTTTAACAAAGTCACCAATTTTAAGTGTTCCAATTTCTTCGAGACTTTTTGATTTTATTCCAACTGTAATAGGGCTATCTTCACTGATAGTCCTAATATAACACATGTTATCTTCAATATTGGTATTACTCATAGTTAATTGACTTTCAATTAGATAACCATTAGAAAATTGAAGAATTAATTTATCTTCAAAATTAAAATTAGCATCAATTATGTTTTTGGCTAAAATATTTAATTTTAAATTTCCATAAGCATCTATTGATGCAATTTGTGCATCAATACTAATATTTTTGTTTATTGATTGTGTTTGATATTCTTCAACACTTCTACAGCTTGTAAAATTTATTAAAGAAATACTTATTATTAGAACTGTGCTAATTATTTTTATTATTTTCATTTTTCTTCTTTTACTATTTAATTTTTTGAATTAAATAGTATCAAATATATTCATAAAAGTTTATGTTTTTTTTTAATCTACAAATAAAAAACAAAAACTATAAATTTATTTATATTATTGAGCTAACAGTATTTATTGAAGGAAGAGTTTTTAAAACTTTAACAACTTTTTTAAAGTCTTCTTCTTTATCAATTTCAATTGTAAGTGTCCCAATTAATCTTGAATTATCCATATCATCATCATAAAGTCTTCCTCCAATTAGATGCCCATGGTATTTTCTAATAGCGCCTTCTATTTCACTAAATAAATCATATGTCCTTTTACTAGTTACTCTGAATTTTCTAGTTGGTTTTGGAGAAGATGTTTCCCAAGCAACTTCAACACTTCTCTCATCAATTTCTTTCATGTTTTTTAAATTTGAGCAATCTTTTTTATGGACAATTATACCTCTTCCTCTACTAATATATCCAACAATTTGATCTCCTCTTTGAGGATTACAGCATTTAGCTAATGAAATCATCAGATTTGTCTCATCTCCAACTCGGAAAGTTAATCTACTCTCATCACTAACATTTCTTATTATTTCACCATTGTCATTTATTTTTTCTTTTGTCTGAGGAGCGGGATCGCTAGTAGTTGCTTGAGTTTTTTTTGGGGTAGCAATTATATTCTTATCAATGATTATATCATCATTTTTATTTAGCCAGGTTCTAATTTTTTTTCTTGCACTTTGTGTTTGAGCTAATCTCAACCATGATAGATGAGGGTGTGCGTTTGGATTTGTTAAGATTTCTATTACTTGAGTGTGCTTTAATTGCTGGTTTAATGCAATAATTGAACCATCGGCTTTAGCTCCTGCGGTATGATTTCCAACTTCAGTATGAATTCTATATGCAAAATCAAGTGCTGTTGAATTTTTTGGTAATTCAACAATATGACCTTGAGGTGTAAATACACAAATTGTATTCTTTAATAATTCTTCTTTGATATCATCCATAAAAGATTCATTGTGTTCAATTTCATTAGACCATTTTTCTAGGGTATTTAATATTTTATTAAATTGGTCATCATTCATACTTATTGCATCATGAGAACCACTATTAACTTTATATTTCCAATGAGCAGCAATACCATATTCTGCTGTCTGATGCATTGCTTTTGTTCTTATTTGGATTTCTAATAACTTGCCATCTAATGCCATAACTGTTGTATGAAGGCTTTGATAATTATTAGCTTTAGGCATTGCTATATAATCTTTAAATCTTCCTTCAATTGGAGGCCATATTCTATGAATAATTCCTAAAAGTGTATAACACTCAGGTATTGTATCACAGAGTATTCTAACTCCTAATAAATCAAAGATTTCTTCAATATCTTTTTTTCTCTTTTTCATTTTTAGATAAACAGAATATGCATGTTTAGCTCTACTTGTAACAAGGACATTTCCTATATTATCTTCAGCACAAGAGTGATATATCTTTTTTTCAATTCTTCTTAAATATGCAGCTTGTTCACCTTTTTTACTTAATAAATAACCTTGAATATATTCAAAAGTTTCTTTATTTATGGTCTTTAGAGATAAATCTTCTAATTCATCCTTTACCCAAGAAATACCAAGTCTATCAGCAAGAGGAGCATATATATCAAGTGTTTCTGTTGCAAATTCTTTTGCTCTATCATTTTTTAAATAGTGTACAGTTCTCATATTATGAAGTTTGTCAGCTAGTTTAATTATAATAACTCGAGCGTCTTTACTCATTGCAAAAAACATTTTTCTAATTGTTTCTGCTTCTTGAACTGATTTATTATCAGTTTTCAAGACTTCAATTTTTGTAACACCTTCAACTAAGTCGGCAACAGGTTTTCCAAAACGGTCTTTTAATTCGTCATATTTTGCTGTTGTATCTTCAAGAGTATCATGCAATAGTCCAGAGCAAATTGTATCTCCATCCATATTTAATTTAATTAATATTTCAGCTACTGCTAGAGGATGTATTATATAAGGTTCACCACTTTTTCTTTTTTGTCCTTCATGTTTAGACTTAGAAAAATTAACAGCATCTTCGATTTTTTCTTGCTGAATTTTTGGATATTTTTTTATTTTCATTAAAAATCTTTGTACTAGTCTATCGCTCATATATCCCCTTAACAACTCTGTTTTTATTAGCTAAATCTTTATATATTTCGATATTATAAAAATTATTGCTTTCTAATATCTTTTTTACAGTATTGCACTGTCTACT
>CAZPTG010000178.1:0-5382 GCA_964589355.1 uncultured Spirochaetaceae bacterium | reverse complement strand
TTAATTGGAGTAATCTTAGCTTATATTGTTGCATCTAAATCCATGGATAAAGATGAAAGAAATACTTCTGCAGAAAAAGCAACAATGGCTGCAGGAATTGTTTTATTAATTACTGGTGCAGGAGGTGCTTTTGGTAGTGTTATTAAAGCAACTCAAATTGGAAATGTTTTAGTAGAAAGTATTGGAGAGACTCAAAATGCCGGTATTTTGGTAATATTTATAACTTATGGTATTGCAATGATATTTAGGATTGCTCAAGGCTCTGGTACTGTTGCATCTATTACTACCATGACAATAATGGCCTCAGTTGCTCCAAGTATTGCTATTCATCCTGTTTGGATTGCTTTAGCTGCTTTAGCTGGAGGAATTAGCATTGGACATGTAAATGATAGTGGTTTTTGGGTTACTGCTAATTTATCAGGTTTAACTGTTTCAGGAGGCTTAAAAACATATACACTTGCTGGTGGAATTGTTTCGGTTTTAACACTTCTTTTTGTGGTTGTTGGTTCTTTAGTTATTCCTATGGCATAAATCTCCATCGATTGTGTTGATATTGGGCATATATTTTTAAAGAGAAAATATATGCCCTTTTTATATTTTTTTAATTATATCCTTAATTGCTAACTTAATAATTTGTTGATATAGTTTATTTAACTTATGATTGTACTAAATAATAAAATAACATTATCTTTTATAAAGAAGGAAAGTAATATGAATAATGAAGATTGGTTTTCAAATCCAGTTAATAAAGGGCCTATTTCTAGAATTGTTTTAGAAAGAATAAAAGAAGCATTAATTACTAAAGAAATAAAACCTGGAGATTATTTGCCTTCTGAAGCAGAACTAGCTAAAGGTTTTGGGGTAGGAAAATCAAGTGTTCGTGAAGCTATAAAAATGCTTGAAGCAATGGGGATAGTTGAGATAAAAAGAGGTCAAGGTACAATGATTTGTAACCAACCCTCTAATAATACTGTTGATTCATTATTGTTTCAATTTCTTATTCAAAAAGCAGAAATACAAGATATAGTAGATTTGAGAGCTATGTTTGAAATTGCATATACTATTATGGCCATGGAAATGGCAACTAATCAAGATATTAAAGACATTGAGAAAACAATAATTGATTTTGAAAATAAAATTAATTCAGGGGAACAATCTCCAAAAGATGATTTGAAATTTCACTATACTATATTGAACAGTACTCATAATCCTTATGTAATTAGAATTGGGGAATCAATTTTGCAATTATTTAAAAATTCAATCAATAAATCTGTTATACAAACACCACAATGGGCTTTAGATGATCATAAACAAATATTTAATGCTTTTTGTAAAAAAGATACTCAAGGAATTAGAGATAGTATTAATTCTAGTTTAAATAGATGGAAAGAAAATTTAAGATAATGCCCCGTAGACGATTCGAACGTCTGACCCCTTCCTTAGGAGGGAAGTGCTCTATCCAGCTGAGCTAACAGGGCGGTTAATCACGTACATGTTATTCTTTTAAATTAATTTAAATATGTAGTTACGTTGAAAATTATCACAATGTTACACTAGTGTCAATTAAGTAAAAATCATGTTTTGGTACCAGAGTGTCACCAAAAGGATTTCAAATGATAAATATGTTTAATAGACCAATTTTTTTTGATAACACGATATTATCTTAAAAATAAGGAGCAATGATAAAAAGTAATAGTAAGTAGTTTACAAAAGAATTCTTGTTGGGTGTATAATTTATATATAACAAGAAAGCTAAGATGTAAGTTCGTCATATTTTCTAATCTTAGAGACCGTTTAGGAGAAAGAACCCTGAAACTCCACTTGATTTGTAAGTAAATTCCAACTCTTGAGCATGGAAATTCCAATAAAAAAGCAAAGGGATTTGTAAATAATTTTTTAACCATTCTCTCTCATCTTTTTTGTTATTACTTATATCATTATTGACACTTTGATAAATTTTGTCATAATAGAGTTATATGTATATTACACATAAATTTTAATTTTAGTATAAAAATATAACAATGGAGTGAAAAATGAAGTCAATTTCCATAGATGAATTAAAGAATAATTTAAAACAAATAACTCAAAAAATAGAAGGGCGTATTTCAATTAAAGATGTAATTGCTCAAATTGAATCTTCTGTTAAAAAAACAACAGACTTTAGAGAATTGAAGATTGGTAATCACATTGCAAAAACACCTATAGTACAAGGCGGGATGGGTGTTGGTATTTCTCTATCTTCTCTTGCAAGTGCTGTTGCTAATGAAGGTGGCGTTGGAGTAATTGCTGCTAATGGTATTGGTTTACTTGATGAGGATTATTTTAAAGATGGTGATAATGCTAGTGTAAGAGCTTTTAGAAAAGAAATTAAAATAGCAAGAGAAAAAACTGATGGTATCATCGGTGTAAATATTATGGTAGCTATTAATAATTTTAAAAAGATGCTTGATGTTGCAATTGAAGAGGCTGTTGATGTTGTGTTTGTGGGCGCTGGATTACCAATTAAAAATATTCCAGTAAAAAGACTTAGAGAAAAAAATATAAGTCTTGTTCCAATTGTGAGTTCTGCTAGAGCCTGTAATTTAATATTTAAAATGTGGTCTAAAATTTATAAAGATATTCCAGATGGAGTTGTTGTAGAAGGCCCTAATGCTGGAGGCCATTTAGGTTTTGAAATAGATCAAGTTGATCAAAAAGAATATCAATTGCCTCATCTTGTAAAAGAGATAAAAAAAACATTAGTTGGATATGAGAGCCAATTTAATAGATCCATTGCTTTAATAGCTGGGGGTGGAGTTTATGATGGTAAAGATATTTATAATACATTAGATGCTGGAGCAGATGGTGTTCAAATGGCAACTCGTTTTGTTGCAACTGATGAATGTGATGCTGATGAGAAATTTAAATTATCATATGTTAATTGTAAAAAAGAAGATATTGGTTTTATAAAAAGTCCAGTCGGTATGGTTGGAAGAGCAATTAGAAATAGTTTTATTAAAAAGAGTGAAGAAGGGGAAAAACATAATTTTTCTTGTACTTGGAAATGTTTGGCAACTTGTAAAGCTAATGATGCAAATTATTGTATTTCTATTGCTTTAAATAATGCAAGAATGGGTAAAATCGATAAAGGTTTTGTTTTTGCAGGATCAAATGCTTATAAAATAAATGAAATAGTAAGTGTAAAATCTCTTATTTCTGAATTGAGAAGTTCATATATTAAAGTAGTTGAAAACGAAAGAATAAAATACATTAATTCATTGTTGAAAAGATTAAATACTCTTTATTTAAAATATGAAGACAAGCTTCAATTTGAATTAGCTTGTAAAAAAGCTTATGAAAAAGCACTCTCAAGTTATAATGAAAATTTAATTCCTGAGTTAAGGAAACAATATAAAAAAGCAAAAAATAATACTCTTAATGTTCAATTTTTATTAGAGGAAAAATTATTGAAAGCTTGGAAAGCTATAGTTTAGTAATAATTGTTTGCACTCTCAAAATGATATGGTACATATCAAAAGGAGAGTGCATTATTATTAAATTTTATATTTATTATTAAATATATATTTGTTTATCGCTTTTGCAATTCCATTGTTATCATTTGAATCTGTTGTATGTTTTGCTGTATTTTTTACATCATTATTTGCATTTCCCATTGCAATTGAAACCCCGGCTTCTTCTAACATTTCAATGTCATTGTAGTAATCACCAAATGCCATAATTTGATCTTTATTTATATTAAAATAATTTGCTAATAGATTAATAGTATTTCCTTTATGAGCGGAGGATGGAATGATTTCAATAATAAAGGATGCAGATTGAACTATCGAGAGAGTATCTAGTTTTAAATCTAATAATGCTTTTCTTGTATTTTCTAATTCTATTGGATTATCATTTTTAGCAAGCATTTTATAAGGGGAAAAGCCTTCCTCTTCCCATTTATCAATTTGTTGATTTAAATCTCCATAAATACCTTCATAACCACACATTTTAATTTGATGTTTGCTCCAATAATTTTCTTCATTAAAAAAATAGTCAAATAAATCAAATATTTGTGGGGTGGAATTTGTCTTATTTATTGTAGGAATTACTTTTTTTAAATCATTTAATGATATTTTATCATTTTGAATGATCTCTCCTTGCCATTCTACATAAGATCCATTGAAACAAGAATAAATACAAGGAATCTCTAACTCTTCTTCTAGAAAAGTTAATCCACCTTTAAATCTTCCTGATACTAGTGCTATTGGGATATTTTTTTCCCTCCAAGCTTTTTGTAGCATAAGTTTATCTTTTTCATTGATTCTGTGTTTTGAGTTTAATAATGTTCCATCAATATCTGTACAAATTAGTTTTATATCTTCCATGTTTCTATTTTTATCATTTTATTAAATAATTTTCCATATTATTAAAATTTAAATTTCTGCTTGTAGTTCATTTATTTTATTTTTTGCTTGCTTGAGAGTGTTTTTTCCCTCTTGTGTTATTGAATAATATTTTCTAATTTTCCCATTAATGGTTTTTTTTTGACTTGTGAGTAATTTTGTTTTTTCCATATTATGTAATATAGGATATAATGTTCCAGAACTAATAGAATATCCATGATGTTTTAATTCATCTATCATCCAAGATCCATAAATAGGACTTTTCTCAGCATGATGAAGAATATGAATTTGGATAAAAGCTAAAAATATTTTTCTAATCGGGTCTTGCATATGTATATCTCCAATGGTATCTTATTATTGTAGAATCGAATTTCGATATTGAATATCGATATAGGTATATTAATTATAGATTCAATAAATGTCAAATTATAATTTAGGGATATAAAAATTGAAAATTGAATTAAAAAATATAAATTTAAAAATTAAAAACAAGATAGTGTTAAATAATTTTTCTATGGTAGTCAACAAAAGCGATAAAATAATAATTAGTGGTAATTCTGGAATTGGAAAATCTACAATATTTAGAATTTTATTGGGATTTCAACGATTTGATAGTGGTTCTTATATAATAGATGATAAAGACTTTCGCTCTTATGATATTTCAAATATAAGAAAATATTTTTCTTATGTTGATCAAGATGTATCTCTTAGAAAAATGAAAGTACAAGATTATTTGAATGAAATTTCAAATTTTCATAATAATAATATTAATAACATAATAGATGAGAATTTATGCGATTATTTTTCTTTCGAGAATGAGTTGTTAGAAAAAAATATGATTCACTTATCTGGAGGAGAGAGACAAAGATTAGCTATTATTATTTCGATAATGTTGGATAAACCTTGTTTTTTATTAGATGAGGTTACATCTTCTTTAGATAGAAATTTAAAGAAAAAAGTTGTTGTTTATATGAAAATAATTATTGCATTTTTACTATTT
>CAZPTG010000177.1:0-5385 GCA_964589355.1 uncultured Spirochaetaceae bacterium | reverse complement strand
TGTTGGTAATAGGCCAACAATGGTTGTCAATGATGTAAGAATAATTGGTCTAAGCCTTGTCCTAGCAGCCTCTACTACAGCTTCCTTAACAGTTTTTCCCATATCTCTTAATTCATTGATAAAACTGATTAGTACAATTGCATCATTTACGGCAATACCTGCTAATGCTACACTTGAATAAATAACAGTTGTTGAAAGTGGAGTTCCTGAAACAAAGAGATAAAGGACAACACCTATAAATGCAAACGGGATAGAAAATAAGATCAACAGTGGCTGACTATAGCTATTAAATTGGGTGCCAAGAATCAAGTAGATTAAAAAGATACCGAGGATAAAGACCCTAAGGATATCAAATATCAAGTTATTGAAGTCGCTAAACTCACCTCCGATTCCAAAGGAAACATCAGGATATCTACTAGAGAGAGACTGATCCCAAAGTTCTTGTACTTTTTGGTTAACCATTTGAAGATCTAAAGATTCAACAGCATTTGCTGAGACTGTTATCTCACGTTTACCTTCAACCCTACGTATAGTTCCTAGGGAATTGTCAAGCTCAATGGTTGCAACACTTGATAAAGGAATCAATCTTCCATCGTCGGTTGGAATCAAAAGTTGCTCAAGATTTTCATACTTTCTAGAATCAGATGTAACAAAGCGAACTACAATATCTATTTGCTCATTCTTTTCAAAGAAAATTCCTGCAGGTATATTGTCAAAACGTGCACGTATATAAGAACCTATACTATTTACACTTATCCCAAGTGCGCTTGCACGATCTTGATTTATTTTAATTCGAAGTTCAGGACTACCTGATATAAAATCACTCTCTACATTGGTTACTCCATCAATGGAGCTTAACAAGTTTACAATAGCATTGGATGCATCGATAATCGTCTTATAATCATCCCCTGAGAAGCGAAAGCTCAAAGGATCAGCTGTAGGGGGACCATTTTGAGCTTTGCGGAAAAAGACTCGTTCGACTCCACTAAGGTAATAGGTTTCATTTTGCACCTCAGTGATAATTTCATCAATACTACGAAGTCTACCTTCATCCATTTCAGCAAGATCTACAGTTATTTGGGCTTGCGTGGAATTAGCTTCCCCACTTCCCAATGTCCCAATTTTGGTACTTATCGAAATTATCTCCCCATTTCCTACCTTATCAAGCAAGATATCCTCATACTGAGCTACAATTTTATTGGTCTTATCCAAAGATGTTCCTCTTGGGGTAAGTATCTCAATGTTGAAATATGAATAATCCTCAGCTGAAAAAAGATCTTGATTGAGTGTTCCTACAAGGGAGAATACACCACCGGTAATAACTATGGCAAATAAAAGTATAAGAATCTTAAATCGATATACCTTTAAAAAAAGCTTAGAATATCCTCTCTGAATTATATTAAACCAAGTACCTGGTTCTCTTTTCTTTTTACCCTTTTCCCTTGATCCCCACTCTGCATAGTGACTTGGTAGAAAGAAAAGTGCTTCAAAAGTACTAACTATAAGGGCTATTGTAACGGTTAGAGGGATAACTCTGAGAAACTTTCCAATAGTTCCAGGGAGCAACATCAAAGGAAGAAATGCAGCTACAGTCGTTGCTGTTGCAGCAACAACTGGCCATATAACTTGATTAGATCCCTCTATTGCAGCATCATGACGTAAGAGCCCATTAGATTGCAATCTATATGAGTTTTCTATAATAACTATTGCATGATCGACTATAAGGCCTAAAACTAATACCAAGCCAAAAAGAGTGTTTGTATTTATAGTCTCGCCTAGCAAATCTAAGACAAGAAAGGTCAATGCAAAGGTTACTGGTATACCTAAAGCTGTTATTAGTGCATTGCGTAGACCAATAAAAAACCAAAGGATAATAACAAGCAAAAATAGCCCCATTACAGCGTTAGTAGAAAGCACTGATAAGCTAGATGCTATTTGAACAGTTGAATCATTAAATAGAGTAATATTTGATCCTCCATTGTTCTGCCAACGTGCCTCTTCTACGATTTGAGTAACTCCATCTACTATATCAACAGCATTACCCTTTACCACCTTGATAACTCTCAAGTTTATTGAAGGATTCCCATTGAAACGTGCAATAGATGAATCTGGATCAAAACCATCAACAACTTCTGCTACATCACTTACCCTCACAACTCCTGAGGAATCTGAAGAGCGTCTAACAATTACTGATTCAAAATCAGAAACCTTATCAATTGAACCAAGAGTTCTTAAGAGATATTCTCTAGAACCAGTATTTAAGGTTCCACTTGGGATAGTACTATTCTGATCAGAAATAGCTCTAACCACTTCATTGATACTCAATCCCCTAGAAATTAGGCTACTATTATCCAAATTTATAAGGATTTGCCTTTCAGGAAGTCCTAGTAGCTCAACATCAGAGACATCATTTATCTTAAGTATCTTATTCTGTAATGATACTGCTTGTTCTCTCAATTGCTCATAAGGCAGATTACCGCTTATTACAACCTCAATAACTGGAAGAAAATCAGCTGAAGAGAAATCATCAACAATTGGATCAAGAACACCATCTGGTAATACAACTTGACTAAATCGTGTCTGGGCATCTTGATAAAGAGATTTAAACTCTTGTTGTGTTATACCATCATCAAATTCAACTCTAACAACACTAAGGCCTTCACTAGTAGTCGAACTAATTTTCTTTAATTTATCAATACCTTGAAATGCATTTTCAACAGGTATAGTTACAGAAGATTCCATATCTTCTGCACCAACTCCAGGATAAGAAACTATAACGTTGACCCAAAAGAAGGGAATTTCTGCAAACTGTTCTTGGGGTAGACGTGCCAAACTTAAGCTACCTAAAAGAAGCACTGTTATCATTAATATATTTACCATCACCGGCTTGGTTACAGAGAACCTACCAATGCTAAATCCTTTTTGGTTATCCATAATCTAATCCTTTAATAGTTTTCTTGTGTTACAACAGAGGTGCCATCTAAAATACGTGATAGAGCACTTACTAATACTTTCTTTTTGACAAGAGTAATGTTTTCATCAAGGCTTTCAATGGCACTTTGGTCTCCGTATTGGTCAACCACTTTTACATTAACCTGCTTTGCACTATCACCTTCAACCATATAGACTGAAGTTTCACCGTTGCGGTAAACCATTGCAGAGTTAGGAACCAAAGTATAAATTGGTGCATCCTCATTAAAAATGATTACATCTGCACTGATTCCTGCTTTAATGATTGAAGGTTTTGGATTAGTAAAATCCACTAATACAGACCAACTACCTGTTCTTGAATCACTACTAGCACTGATTCCACTTACCACACCTTCAGCCTCAATAATCTCTGTCGGAGTATTGATGGTTATTAAAGCAGGCGCTCCTTCTTTAATAAGAAATAGTTGATTCTGACCTACAGATACAGTAATACGAAGATGTTCAAGATCTACAACGCGCACAATTTGCGCTCCAGTTTGTATGAGATCACCAACAACAAGGTTGGTTTTCTCTGCTACACTACCAGATATCGGAGTTGTAATTTTTGTATTTTCCAAATTGGTCTTCACTTGCTCAAGTTGGGCTTTAAGTCCATCAACACTACTTTGTGTTTGAGTCAATTGAACAAGAGATATAGCACCTCTATCATAAAGTTGCTTATTTGCATCAAGTTCTTTTAGGCTATTTTCATACTGTTTTTCTAACTGACTGACATTCAATAATGGAATAGTATCATCCAAAACTAAGATTACCTGATCTTTTTCTAATTTTGAGCCCAAATTAAAATCAATTGATTTTATAACACCTGAAGTACGTGATTTAATATTTACTTCCTCAAGGCCCTCAATAGTTCCACTTGCAAAGACTCGATCACGCAAGGCAGCTTCTTTTATTTCAACAGCTGAGGATACTACTTGTGTATAGTCTGTAGCTGCTGAAACTTCATCAATCACAATGGGATCTTCTTCTTCAATATTCTTATTACATGAAGAAAAAAATAAGGAAAGAAATAACAATAAAATAATTGATATAATTTTTGCTTTACGTTTCATCTGGTACCTCTTTGTTTGTATGCTATAAACAGATATCTTAATGATACTGAATATCATTAAGATATCTCTAATCCGTTTTTATCGCAAGAGAAAAATTCTATTTACGTTAAAAAAAATAAATTAATTCATTATACGTTTATATTAAGTGTTTTAGATTTCTACTAAAATTTTTTCATTTAGTTCTTTAATACTAAATTTTAACCTTTATCAAATACTTTGAACTAACTATTTAAAAACAAATTGAAATAATTAGTAAATAAAAAATATTAATAAAACACTTCATAAAAAAATAAAAAACAATAATATAGCTATAAAAAAATATCTTTTAAATCTAGTTTCTAAAATTTACCATCTCATTACTGTTATTACTTTATTGTCCAATTAATTTTATACAAAAAAATACAATATTAAATCCTATCTAATTTAGCTGTTATTTTACTATTTAATACTAAATAGTATGTTAATAATAATATCATCGTTGCATTCATCACGCAAGATAATTAAAGATTAGTAACACCTTTACTCTTTGAAGTTGCAAAAACTAAATATAAAAGATCTAGATTATAAACTATCTATTATAGTCGAAATAAACATTGTTTTCAAAAACAATTACAACTTCTTACTCTAGAACTCCTTGTTCCTTAAGTTTAAGAATTTTCTTCATTTTTTTCATATTACTTAATTTTGTAATTGCAGCCATTATCAGTCTCTTTATTTTATTGCAAAAATATAGCTATCGATTCATTAATCGAGTCAAAATGATGTGATTACTTTTATATCTACTCAAATCGATTCAATCAATAACTTATCACGCTCTCTTCAGTTTTATTCAAACCGACATTTTTCTTCTCAATTTTTGGCATAACTTCAGCATCAAAAGAAATAGTGCAAAGTATGTAATTACTCTCTATTTTAAAAACATCATGAGCCTATTTATTAATAATTGTTAAAATTCCATGCTCATTATGTTCTCAAAGACCCATATTTAAAAATATTCTCATTAATTTAATATTTCTAGGGTTACTAATTCCATCAAAAAATTGTTTTTTGTCATTTTACTTTGTAATCCAACAGGACAAAGAATTGCTAATCGATTATGAACCATTAAATTTTAAAATTCCGTAAATATCCAATCATGATGAGACAAAGCCTTTAAAATGGCTTCATTTACATAATCTAAATCAAATAAATACTTATCTTTCATTGGCAGAACTGTCGTATCAGATATTCAAATATTTTCAGCTTGAAACCTTTTTTTATTTTCTTATAAGTTTTTAAAATTTTTAAAAATTATAAAAAGGAGCCCAAAAGACTAATAAGTCTACTGCTTTTACTATATATT
>CAZPTG010000176.1:0-5448 GCA_964589355.1 uncultured Spirochaetaceae bacterium | reverse complement strand
AGAAAATAATATATTCAAAAAAAATTATAATAACATAGCATAATTTTTTAATTGAAAACTTTAGAACTAAATCATACTAATTTATGATTTAGTTCTTTTTTATTTACGAGCTTGAGGGCTTTGCTAAAGCTATAAATAAGAGTTTAAAAGCTAACAAATTACCTGCTATGGGGGTGGGCAAAAACAGTTATACAAACCTCATTTTTGTCAATATTAAAACTATAAATATTAAACGAAGTAATAAACAATGGATGGGTAAGTACCATATAATATTTACATTAAAGTATAAAAGAAGGATTATTTAATAGATGCTCATGTACATATGCTTGTAAGTATAACACCTAAAATAAGTGTATCGAGTTTTATGTGATATTTAATACTACGGCTGTACAAAAATAAATACAAGAGCAAGTAGTATTTGTAATACTTGTTGAGTAGTAGAAAAAGATGCAAAGAAAAAAGGATTTAAGGGATTAAACGAAAAGCGTCTTGAGACGTTGTCAGCATATCCGTAGCTTATCGCCTCAAAGAAAACCACCCTTTTAAAGGGTGGTGATGATTAAAAAACTTGCAACAAAGCAAGTTTTTATATATTTCATAATTATTAAACGCCTAAATATGCACTTTGAACACTATCATCATTTAATAAGTCTTTAGAAGATCCTGATAAAACTATTCTACCATTTTCCATAACATATCCTTCAGTAGAAGCTTTCAATGCCATTCTAGCATTTTGTTCGACTAAAAAAACTGTTACTTTTTCAGTTTTATTAATATATTCAATTTTATCAAAAATATCTTGAATAATTAATGGAGCCAATCCAAGGCCTGGCTCATCTAATAAAATCAAACGTGGAGAACTCATCAATGCTCTAGCAATAGCCATCATTTGTTGTTCTCCTCCTGATAGAGATCTTGTTTTCTGTTTCCTTCTAGAACTTAAAATAGGAAAAAACTCATACATTTCTTCTTTCTTTTGTTTGATAAGATTTTCATCTCTCACCATAAAAGCACCCATATCTAAATTTTCTTCAACACTCATATCGGCAAAAACTCTTCTACCTTCAGGAACTAAAGCAATACCATTGTTTGCAATCTTTTCTGTTGGTAAACTTTTATTCTTTGCATCACATATAATATTTTTACCATAAGTAATATTTCCGCTATTAAGAGGTTCAAGACCCACAATAGCTTTTAATAAAGTGCTTTTACCAGCACCATTAGCCCCAATTAAACTTACAACATCGCCTTCGTTAATGTGCATTGAAACTTCTTTTAAAGCCTTAATAGATCCATAAGAAACACTAATATTATCTATATTTAATAAAGCTGCCATCTCTTATTCCTCCTTACCTAAATAAGCTTCAATTACTAATGGATTTTGTTTGATTTCATGAGGTGTACCTTGAGCAATTTTTTGTCCATAATTAAGAACTGTTATATTATCACAAATACTCATAACTAATTTCATATCATGCTCAATTAATACAACAGTTACACCTGTATCACGAATCTTTCTAATAGTATCCATCAAATGTTCTGTTTCTTGAGGATTCATACCGGCTGCGGGTTCATCAAGAAATAATATTTTTGGATTAGAAGCTAATGCTCTAGCAATTTCTAATTCTCTTTGTCTTCCATAAGGTAAATTTTTTGAATTTTCATGTGCCAAATGACTCATACCAAAAAACTCTAGCCATTTATGAGCATTTTCAAGCATTATATTTTCTTCATTTTCCATATTAAAATATGAATTAAGCATATTTTGAAATCTGCCTTTATTAGGGCTCTTTCCTGTCATAAAATGCCTACCAATTAAAATGTTGTCTAAAACTGACATTTCTTTAAACAATCTAATATTTTGGAAAGTTCTTGCAATACCTAATCTTGATATTTTATGACTTGGGAATCCTGTTATATCATTACCTTCAAAATATACCTTACCATTTGTAGGCAAATCTAATCCGGTCATATTATTAAATAGAGTTGTTTTACCAGCACCATTAGGGCCAATTAACCCAGTAATTAGTCCTTTTTGTACTTTAAAATCAACTTCATTAACAGCTAAAACACCACCAAAAGCACGGGTTAGTTTATCAGATTCTAATAAATACATTATTTAGCCCCCTTTTTTGCTTTTGACTTCTTTTGTCCAACTTTATAATTCTTTACTCCAATAATACCTTGAGGTCTCCAAATCATCATTACAACAAGAATTAAACCAAATAAAATCTGTTTAAATTGAGGAGGAATCACACTAGATAAACCAGTTAATTGAGGGAAATAACTTATTAATTGGATAATAAAAGCTCCAAAAATGACAGCAACAAAATTTCCCATTCCACCAAGAACTACCATACAAAGAACCATGATAGATACCATAAACGTATAAGAATTTGGAGTAACAGATAATGCGAATACAGAGTGAAGCGAACCTGCAATACCTGCAACAGAAGCTCCAATTGCAAAAGCCCATACTTTATACTTAGTTACATTAATACCCATAGAAGCAGCTGCAATTTCATCATCTCTGATAGCTTTTAAAGCTCTACCCATTCTTGATCTACCTAATCTTTCAAACAAGTAATAAGAAATTAACAAAATTACTACAACCATAACTAAAAATGCCCATTTTTTATAAGGATTAATTGTAAATGAGAAAAAAGTTACCATAGGAATTCTTTGAATACCCATAGGACCACCTGTTAAACTATCCCAGTTGTTTAAAATATTTCTGACAATTTCCCCAAAGCCTAAAGTTGCAATAGCTAAATAATCACCTTTTAATCTTAAAGTTGGAAGTCCTATCAATACACCAAAAAGAGCCGCAGCTATTGCAGCAATCGGCAAAGTAGCCCAGAAAGACCAACCTGAAGAAGTTGTAAGAATTGCTGTAGCATAAGAGCCTATAGCAAAGAATCCTGCTTGACAAAGACTTAACATACCTGTGTAGCCAGTGATTAAATTTTGACCTAAAGCCATTAATGCATAAATACCACTATAAATTAAAATAAGTAAGAAAAAATTTAACATTATACCTTCTCCCTTACTACCTTTCCAAGTAGTCCTTGTGGTCTAACAAGTAACACAATAATCAAAACAGCAAATGAAATTGTATCCTTCATAGCTTGAGGAATTCCAAATAATGCAACTCCAAATGTTTCTAACAACCCTAGAGTAATACCACCAAGCATAGCACCACCAATATTTCCAATACCTCCAACAACAGCAGCAACAAAAGCTTTTAGACCTAACATCATTCCCATTGTAGGATAACATTTAAAATCTAAAGCAATTAACATACCACCAACAGCAGCTAAAGCTGATCCAATTGCGAAGGTTAAACTAATTACAACGTTAACATTGATTCCCATAAGTCTAGCTGTATCTTGATCTAATGAGGTAGCTCTCATAGCTTTTCCCATTCTAGATCTATCAATAAACAACTTTAATGCAATCATCATTAATAATGAAACAACTAATACTAATATTTGGTGAGGGGTAATAACAACTCCACCAATATTAAAAGGAGTGTTATCGAAAGGATAATTTAACTTTCGACTTTGAGTACCCCAAGCCCAAGCAGCACTATTTGAAAGTACAAATGAAACACCAATCGCAGATAGTAAAGGAGCTAATCTTGAAGCCTTTCTAAGGGGCTTATAAGCAACTCTTTCAATAATCATACCAAGGGCTGCAGTAATTATCATTGAGATAATCATTGCTAAGAAAAATGCAATAAAAGTCCATGCTCCAAGTGGAGCACTACCTCTTAATGCATCAAATACAAATAAACCAATATAAGCACCAACCATTAGTACATCGCCATGAGCAAAGTTTATAAACTTTAAAATACCATAAACCATGGTATATCCCAAAGCAATTAAAGCATAAACCCCCCCTAAGGTTAGTCCATTCATTAAATGTTGAAAAAATTCTGAAAGTGATCCCACTCTGGGTCTCCTTTTTTATTATCTTTATTATTTTTCTATATAAGTCAAACTCAAAGCCGGCTTTTTAAAGCCGGCTATTAAATAATACTAGAATATTTTTTTTATTCTACTTTTTCTAATTTACCATTTACAACTTTATAAGCACCTAAATATTCAGGAGTAGTTCCATTTACTTTGTAAACACCTTGGTAAGCTTGTAAATCACCATTAGGAGCAAAGTTAATAACTCCTGCAACACCTGGATAATCTTTTGTTGCAGCAATATTATCTCTTACTTCAGATCTTGAAACTTCACCATCAGCAGCTGCTTTTTTAATAGCATTTAAGATAATATTAGCACCATCATAAGCATTAGTTGCAAATGAATCAGGATCTACACCATAAGTTGCTTTATATTCTTTAACAAAATCACTAAATGCTGCACTTTCTTTAACTTTTGCAGGGCCTACATAAACAACACCATCAGTATAATCACCAGCTAAGTTATAAATTTCAGGATTTGAGAATCCATCACATGAAACAAAAGGAGCACCAACATCTAATTGAGCTGCTTGTTCTAGAATTTGAGCCATTTCAACTGTATAGTTTGGAATATAGATAGCATCTGGAGATGCAGATTTGATTTTTGTTAATTGAGTTTTAAAGTCTTTATCACCAACCATACAAGTTTCAGCGGATACTATTTCACCACCTAATTCTTCAAAAGTAGCACTCATGCTTTGATATAGACCTTGAGAATAGTCATTTTTTGCATATAATACAGCTAATTTATCATAACCTAAAACTTCATAGAAATAATGACCAGCAACTTCACCTTGTAAACCATCAGATACAACAGTTCTAAAGATCATATCACCAATAGCAGTAATGTCTGCATGTGTTGCAGAAGGAGTAATTAAAGGAAGCCCTTCATTTTGACATCTATCTCCTACAGCAAAAGTAGAACCAGTAAAAATAGGACCAACAAGAGCTAAAATTTTATCAGTAGATGATAATTTTTCAATACTTGAAGATGCTTTTTCAATAGTACCTTCTGAATCTTCTGTAATCAATGTTACAGGAGTTCCATTAATTCCACCAGCATCATTAAAATGCTTAACAGCTAATTCAGCACTATTGTTACATAAAATACCATAGTTAGCATAATCCCCAGTCATTGGTCCAATAAAACCTACATTATAAGCTTCTTCTTTATCTCCTTGAGCAAAGATAAAAGCTGGAGCAATTGCTAAAATAGCTAAAACTGTCAATAAACTTTTTTTCATTGTTCTTTATACTAAGTATAACCTTAGTTTTCCTCCTAAGTGATTTAACAATATTTTTTAAAATATTATTGAATTATATATACAATAAACTGCATAAACATTCAACTTATTTTCAAACAATTAATTAAATTTATCCATAATGACCCATTTTTATTTAGATAACATGTTTTTTATATACATTATTTATATATTTTGTATAAAATATTTTTTCTAAAATTAAATATACTTTT
>CAZPTG010000175.1:0-5463 GCA_964589355.1 uncultured Spirochaetaceae bacterium | reverse complement strand
TTTACGTTTTGTTCCATCAACTGCTCTTGGCATTTTTTCTCACCTCTCTCTTATTGGTATGGAAGCAAAACTTTTACTTTTTTTGCTTCTGCTTCGCTTAGAATACCAGTATGACGTAAATTCTTTTTACGTTTTGTGGCCTTTTTAGTGAGAATATGGCGAAGTCCTTGCTTTTTATAGCGAACTTTACCAGTGCCTGTAACTCTGAAGCGTTTAGCTGCAGATTTTCTTGTTTTCATTTTTGGCATAATTTACCTCTTTTGTGCATACAAGGAACAAGATTCCCTTGAAGCTACATATTTTAAAATACGTTCAACGAACGTTTATTTTTTCTTTGCTTTTTGAGGAGAAATGATCATACTCATCATTCTACCTTCCATTATTGCACGACGGTCCATATTATAATTTATTCCCATTTCTGTCAATTCATTGAGTATCTTATCTAATACAACTTTTCCTAATTCAGTATGGGCAAGTTCACGTCCACGGAAACGTATGGAAACTTTTACCTTATTTCCTTCATTCAAGAAATCAGCAATAGCTTTGCTTTTTGTAACCAAATCATGTCTTTCTATTTTAGGTTGCATTCTAATTTCTTTCATTTTTATTATAGTTTGGTTCTTCTTTGCTTCGCGTAAACGTTTTTCTTGTTCATAACGATATTTACCAAAATCTAAAATTTTACAAACTGGAGGTTTTGCATTTGGCGAAACTTCAACTAAGTCTAAGCCCGCGTCATCTGCAAGGTTGATTGCTTCAAATGTTCTCATTACACCTTTTTGTGTACCATCAGTATCAATTACAAAAACTTCTTTAGCACGGATTTTTTTATTTACCCGTAAATCTTTTATAGCCATCGATCTCCTTGTGTATTTTCTTAACACATTTTTAATTATTGAAAAATTTACCAACTAAATATTGGTATCTCTATTTAAGATAGCATAGCATAAAAAATGTGTCAAAGCATGAAAATAGTTTTATTGTGAAAAACAAATAAAAACCATCCCTTTTTTTAGGGATGGTATATAATTAAATTAGATTTAATTAAGCTTGATTAGCACTTCCTAATACATTTTTATTTTTATGCATGTACATGTCTTTTAATGCTTCACGAGCTGGACCTAAGTATTTTCTTGGGTCAAATTCGCCTGGTTTTTCAGCCATAACTTTTCTAATAGTACCTGTCATAGCTAAACGTCCATCACTATCGATATTAATTTTGCATACAGCACTTTCAGAAGCTTTTCTTAATTGTTCTTCAGGAATACCAACGCTATCTTTTAAAGATCCGCCATTGTTAATAATCATGTCAACATATTGTTGAGGAACTGATGATGAGCCATGTAGGACAATTGGGAATCCAGGAAGTTGTTGTTCAATTTCAGCTAATATATCGAAACGTAGTGGAGGTGGAATTAATACACCTTTTTCATTACGAGTACATTGTTCTGGTTTAAATTTGTTTGCGCCATGACTAGTACCGATTGAAATAGCTAATGAATCTACTCCAGTTTTACTAACGAAGTCAATTACTTCTTCAGGTTGTGTGTATGTTGAATGTTCAGCAACAACATCATCTTCAATTCCTGCTAAAACACCTAACTCGCCTTCAACTGTTACATCAAATTTATGAGCATATTCAACAACTTTTTTTGTTAAAGCAATATTTTCTTCATAAGAAAAATGAGAACCGTCAATCATTACAGATGAAAAACCGTTATCAATACATTCTTTACAGGTTTCAAAACTATCTCCATGATCTAAGTGTAGAACTACAGGGATTTCGTAACCTAATTCTGCAGCATATTCTGTTGCACCACGAGCCATGTTTCTTAGCAAATTAATATTTGCATAGTCTCTAGCACCTTTTGATACTTGTAAAATAACAGGTGATTTTGTTTCAACACAAGCTTTAATGATTGCTTGTAATTGTTCCATGTTGTTAAAATTGTAAGCTGGAATTGCATATCCGCCCTTTACAGCTTTTTTAAACATTTCTTTTGTGTTTACTAGACCTAAGTCCTTGTAAGAAGTCATATTGTTTGCTCCTTGTTAATTTGGTTTTGTTTATTCAATACAATGTTATATTTTTGTGGCGTTTCGGTCAACAACATTGTGATACTATTGACCAATGAATTTACTCTTGGTACTGTTTTTTTATGAAAATGAATAGGAAAAAGATAATTATTGTACTTTTTGTAATATTAGCATTGCTTTTTTTCATAATTGAAGCTTTTTATTTAACAAGGACTCCTATTTATATAGTAAGTGATACTTTGTATTATAATACAACTATAAAATTTCAAAAAAATAAATTAAAATTTGATGCTTTATTAAATAATAAAAAATTAGTTTTTGTTGTTGATGAAAAAAATAATGGTAAATGGGCTAGTTATGATTATAAAGAAAATTCAACGATGATTTTATCACCATATATTTCTATGATGATGGAATATGATGATGATATTAATTTTAATAACAATATAATAATAAGTATTGATAATAAATTAGAAAAAGCAGATATCAATATTAATGTTGATTATTTAAGTGGTTATGAAAAACTTGGAATAGCATTAAAAGATAAAGGTAAAAGTGTATATTTATTAAGTTCAAAGGTTTGGCCAACTAGTATTTCTAAAGCAGTTGCTTTTGAAAAAGTATTTACTAATGTTGGGTTAACAAAAATTGAATTAGAAGGTAATGAATTAGAGCAAAGTGCTTATGATATAATTGATAGAATTAGAAATACTGAAAATGTTGAAATAGTATCAACAGGAAGTACTTTAGTCTCATACCTTTCTAAAGATAATAATTCTTTTTTATATAATTTAGAAGCATTACAATCTAGTTGTGTTGATGCAAATTCAATCCACTACATTATATATGAAGATTTATCACCTTTATTAAAAAATAATTTAACTAAAAATGATAAAAAAGTTTTGAAAACTAATTTAAAGGATTATCAAGAAGGTTTAATAAATTTCTTTTTACATTTATTGCGAGATCTTGAATCGTCACTTTTTTAATTTCAGCAACTTTTTTATATGATAGAGGAATTAACAATGGTGTATTAGTTTTTCCTCTAAAAGGTTCCGGACTTAAAAATGGAGCATCTGTCTCTAATAATAATCTATTTATTGGAACATATTCTAAGACAGATCTTAAATCATCATTCTTTTTATAGGTAATAGTTGAAGCAAAAGAAATATAAAAACCTTTATCTAATACAAATTTTGCAAAATTTAAATCTGAAGAAAAACAATGTATTATACTTGCTTTTTTTAATTCAATATTATCTATGATATTAATCATTTGCTTATCAGCTTCTCTATTGTGAATTATTATTGGCAAGTTATATTTATTGGCTAGTTTAATTTGTTTTATAAATAAATCTTCTTGAAGTTCTTTCTCCCCATAATCCCAATAATTATCTAACCCTATTTCTCCAATAGCTTTTATTGGATAATCTTTGAGATTCTTTTCAATAGTATTTACACTTATAGAGTTTTCTTCTTTTGTTTTTTTTGTGCCCCAAGGTCCAACTGCTGCACTGAAATATATATTTTTACAATTCTTTAATTTATTATATCTTTCAATTATATCATTTTCATTTGTTCCAATATCTAAGATTGTATATTTATTATTTTCTAGTTCATTTATAAGGTGATTTAGTTTAATACCTTTTTGTTCAATTTTTAATAAATGAGCATGTGAATCAACATATTCTAATTCTTCAATTGTTGCTTCTTTTAATATTTTTTCTCTTTTTTCTTTTGTTATTTTAGTCATAATTATCTCTTTTACTTAGTATAAAAAAAAGAGTGTATTTGATAAAGGTGTTTTGTATAAAAATAATTCCTATTATGTTAGTAGGAATGTTTGACTTTATGTATGTTCCTTATTATTATTTCAATGAGATAAAAAGTTAGACATAGCTAATTTAGGAGACTACATGTTAAGTTTAAACAATATAAATTATAATATTGATGGGAAAAACATTTTGAAAGATATAAATATTAATTTTGAAAAAGGTAATATTTATATATTAACTGGCCCAAATGGAGGGGGAAAAACTTCCCTTGGGAAGGTTGTTGCAGGTTTATATTCTATTAATGAAGGCTCAATTTTTTTTAAAAATGAAAATATAAGTAAAAAAAGCATTAATGAAAGAGCTAATTTAGGTATTGCTTATGGGTTTCAAACACCTATAAATTTTAAAGGTTTAAGTGTTAAAGATATATTAACTCTAGCGAGTAAAAATGATGATTTTAATTATTTGAGTAATTTATTATCTAAGGTAGGTCTTTGCGCTAGAGAGTATTTAGATAGGGATTTAGATGAGCGATTATCGGGTGGTGAGATAAAGCGAATTGAAATTGCTAGTGTTCTTTCAAAGCAAAGTGCAGAGTTATTTATATTTGATGAGCCTGAAGCTGGAATTGATTTATGGAGCTTTAAAGAATTAATTTCAATATTTAAAAAGTTAAAAAATGAACAAAAGACAATTATTATAATTTCCCATCAAGAAAAGATATTAGAATTATCCGATTATATTTGCTTAATTGAAAAAGGACAAATAAATAAATTTGGTAAAACTTGTGATATTTTACCCTCTCTAACTCAAAAGGATAAAGAACACGATTGTGAAGGTTGTCTTAAAAAGGAAATAATATAATGTTTGACAAAACTAAAAATTTATTAAAAGCCCTATATGGTGAAATTGATTTAACAAAAAGTGCTATTAATGTAAGAGAAAATACTAAATCTTGCTATAGAAATAATTCATCTAATATTGTCATAGAAGATATGAGAGATAAATCAGGTATCAATATATATATTAAATCAAATACAAATGGGGAGAGTGTATATATTCCAGCAATAATTAATAAATCAAATGTAAAAGATGTTGTAAAAAATGATTTCTATATAGAAGATAATGCAGATGTTATTATTCAAGCCGGGTGTGCTCTTCATACAGATGGAATTAAAAAATCTGTTCATAACGGTATTCATAGATTTTTTATAGGCAAAAATGCAAAAGTTAAATATTATGAAAAGCATATAGGAGAAGGGAGTTCTGCCCAAAAGGATATTTCTCCAATAACTGAAATTAATTTAGAGGAGGGGGCTTCTTTTTCTATGGATTCAATTCAATTAGATGGTGTAAATTATTCAAAAAGAGAAACTAAAGCTATTGTTAGCAAAAAAGCTTCTTTAGATGTAAATGAGAGAATATTAACAACAAAAAATCAAGAAGCTATAAGTATTTTTAATGTAGAAGCTACGGGTGATAATTCTAGTATTAATATAATTTCTAGATCTGTTGCAAAAGGTAATTCTAAACAAACTCTAAAAAGTAATATAATTGGAAATAGTAATTGTAAGGGGCATAGTGAGTGTGATGCAATATTAGAAGATAATGGTGTTGCAATTGCTATTCCAGCTTTGATTGCAAACCATCCA
>CAZPTG010000174.1:0-5470 GCA_964589355.1 uncultured Spirochaetaceae bacterium | reverse complement strand
CCAATGAAAGCCAATTGCTTTTAGGTATGAGTTTATATCTTTTTCTTTATGTAATTCTTTGCATCTATTATATGCATTATCTTTGTTATGATCCCAACCAATAATTAATATATCTTCAAGTTTATTTTCTTTTAAAGCAGGGCCTAAATATTTACTAATAAATAAAGCTTCCTCTTTTGCACTATATATACAAGAATCCCAGCTTTGTATTGCATTAGGTTCATTTTGGGATGAGAGTGCAAATACTTTAAAGCCTTTATCACTATATTTTTTTATATAAGAGACTAGATAATTTGCCCATTTTTCATAGTATTCTATTTTTAATTTCCCACCATTTACTCTGCTATTATTGTCTTTCATATATTTAGGTGGGGACCAAGGTGCAAATATTAGTTTTATATTATTATTTACTTTATAAGCTTTTTTTATAAAAGGTATTATGTATTTATTTGCATGATTTAGATCAAAGGTTTCAAGCTTTTCTTCATTTTCAATTTCACTATATTGATTAAGGGAGAAATCACAACTATCTATTGGAAGTCTACCATATTTGTAATTTAATCCTTCTTTGCTAAAATATAAATTTAATACATCTTCTTGTAGAGAGGGTGATAATTTAGAAAATACATATGCTGCTGATTCTGTAAATGCTCCCCCAAAACCTTTGAATGTTTGATATTTAATCATCTCTTGTATATCTATAATATTATCTTCTTCTTGATATATGTCCTCTATTAAGTCATTTTCTTCTTCATAATTTATAAATGAAGATTTAAATGATGATGTTGAAGTGATTTTTACTTTATCATTATTTTTATTAAAGGATATTTCATCAAAATATAATTCTTTAGAAATTGTATTTATATTAATACTTGAAATTATCTCAGTATTGTTTATTGTAATTTCTTTTTCTTCTATAGTTTTATTATTTATATTAATAATTTGTGTTTGCTTATTATTATATTCTAAATTGAAAGACCCTTCTCCTTTAAGTTTTATAGATATTGTATTTAATCCTTTATTTAGGTTAATTTTATAATATAGTTTTTCACCTTTATATTGTTTTACAAGTATTTTATCATTTTGAGTTTGCATCTCTCCATTCATCTTTTGATAATTTGGTTTACCTTCATGATTATCTTCAAATACTAATTCTACTTTGGTATCTTCTCTAAAAACAACTTTACTTTGATGCTTTTCTTTTATTACATAATTATCAAAACCCTCTGCTGGTATTGTTAATGGAGCTTCTCTATTTAGAGCATTAAAAACCTTATTATTTACTTTAACTTCTACTAGATTTCTAAGTAGATTATCAAATATAACTCTATAATCAATTCCTTTTTCTTTTTCTCTTGTTTCTATGTATTTTAGCACTTTATCCCAATTCTTTGGGGCTGAAAAAGAGATAGGGGAGTTTGTATTGTCCATCTTCTTATATGTCCAAAAGCTATAGTGAATATTTTCTCTTTCATACATTGAAAAAGCTATTGTATACCAATCAACATTATTCTCTCCCCCTTCTCCCATCAAAAGAGGGGCGTTTAGTTTGTTAGAATAATCTATAAAAGTTTTTAAGCTTTCTTTATCAGGATTGTTCCAATATTTATGGAATTGTAGCATTATTTTATTTTCAATTACTTCATCTTTTTCTAAAGAATCAAATATTGAAAAATCACTAGCCCAATGGATACCTTCAAGTATTATTATATGATTTGCATCTATTTCTCTAATTGCTTTTGTTATCTCTCTATAAAGAGGGAGTACTTTATCATTATATTGATTAAAGAAATTAGGAAGAGGTTCATTTAATAAATCATATCCTACAATCATCTCTTCATCTCTATAATGTCTTGCAAGTAGACGCCACATATTTATAAGAGATTTTTGATTCTCTCTAGATGTAAATAGATTTGGATGATCTACTTTACTATCATCAATGTTTTGTCCTGTTTGCCCACCAGGAGCTCCATGCATATCGAGTATTACATAAACTTCATATTTCTTGCACCAAGAAATACAATTATCTATAACCTTTAATATTTCTTGATTAAAGGTTACTTTTGTATTATTTAGATTATCAATTTGGTTTTCTTCTACATTAAATAGTGTTCTTGCATTTATTGGTATTCTAATAGAATTAAAGCCTTTCTCTGATATTAATTTAATATCGAATTCACTTATGTATCTTTTATGATATTCACTCCAGAATTTATTATTATAATCTTTATTACATGTTTCTTTTATTAATTCTTCTATTCTTCTAGGTCTATCACATTTTGTGAAAAACTTTAGCATATACCCTTCTGCTAATAACCAGCCACCAAGGCCAAAGCCTTTTAAATATATTTCTTTATTATCTTTTATAAGTTTTTTATTATTTATTGTTATAAAGCTCATATTAATTATCCTTTTAATGCTCCATCTGAGATGCCTTTTAAGATTTCTTTTTGGAAGATTGAATAAAATATTATTACAGGAATTGCGGCAAGTATCAAGGAACTTAATATTGCACTCCAATCACTACTGTATTGTCCAAATAATGTGTTTGTTGAAAGAAGAAGTGTATATTTCTTATTATCTGATATTACTATCAAAGGAAGTAAGAAATCATTCCAAATCCAAAGTAGGTTGGTTATACAAACTGTCATTGTTATAGGCTTTAGAAGAGGTAGTATTATTTTATTAAATACCTGAATATCTTTACATCCATCTATTATACTAGCTTCCTCTAATTCGAGTGGTATTCCTTTTACAAAGCCATGATATAAGAAGATTGCCATACTTACCCCAAGTCCGGAATATACAAAGGAGAAGCCAAATAATGAGTTCTTTATATTTAGTGTTAATACAACTTTATACAATGGAATCATTATTGAATTAAATGGTATTAACATTGAAAAAATAAATAGGGAAAACAAAAAGTTTGATAACTTTGATTTTGTCCTACATAGTTTCCAACCCGCCATTGAGGAAAAGAGTATTATTAAACTTACTCCAATTGATGATATTACACTTATGTTAATAAGAGATCTAAAATAGTGCATTTTCTTAAATGTTCTAATATAGTTATCATAATTTAATCTCTTAGGAAGTGCAATTACATTTGTAAGTAGTTCTCCATTAGTTTTAAATGAGTTTATCAATGCCATAAG
Organism: uncultured Spirochaetaceae bacterium; assembly: GCA_964589355.1. Lineage (GTDB taxonomy): Bacteria > Spirochaetota > Spirochaetia > Sphaerochaetales > Sphaerochaetaceae > Pleomorphochaeta. The sequence goes on along the minus strand of CAZPTG010000174.1, from coordinate 2,315 downwards.
GAGAGGAAATATCCAAATCATTGCCAATAGGATTAAGAATGTCCACAATATTATCTGTTGTATTTTAATTGTTTTTCTCACAACTCAATCTCCTTATTTTTCATAAACTTTATTTGAATTATTGTGATTACAAATACTATAAGAAATAGTATTGTAGATTTTGCTGTTGCATATCCAAATCTTATATTATTCTTAAATGCTTCTTCATATATGTTTATTGCAACAGATTGAGTTGCTCGCCCAGGCCCTCCGCCTGTTAGTGAAAAGATTACATCAAATACTTGAAAGGCTGCATTTAATGTCCAAAATACACAGATGGTTAGAGCATGTCTTATCATTGGAAGTGTTATTTTAAAAAAGCAAGTTAGATTGGATGCTCCATCAAGATAAGCTGATTCTTTTATTTGATTTGGTATTCCTTGAAGAGCTGCTATATAGATTATCATTAAATATCCAACCATTGCCCAAGAAGATACTATTATTATTGCAACAAAACTCCAATTAGGATCTCCTATCCAAGAATGATCTAGAAACTTAAGTCCATCATTATCTGCAAAATAATAGAGAACTTTTGTGAATATAAACATCCACATATATCCACCTATTATCATACTTATCATATTAGGTAAGTAAAAAAGAGTTCTAAAAGTACCTCTTCCTTTTTTTAGAGATTCAATTAAATTTGCAAGTAATAGTGCAACAAAGTTGGCAACAATTACCATTACTATTACATATTTAAGGGTAAAAATAACAGAATTCCAATAATAAGTATCACCAAATATTTCTATAAAGTTGTTTATTCCTATTATATTATAGTCTTTATTCAATCCATTCCAATCAGTGAAAGAGAAAAATATTCCAATTATTGCAGGGATTAATTTAAAGGTGAAATAAACTAATAGAGCTGGAAGTGTAAATATTAAAAGAGATATGTTTTTCTTTGATTTAGTATTCATAAAATTTGTATACCTTTATTAAAAGATAAACGGGAAATGTTTTCCCGTTTATGTGATTTAATACTATTTATTTAGCTTATTAGCTTCTTTAAATGTTTTATCTAATCTTTCAATTATTTGATCTACATTAACGGCTTTTACATAATATTCTTGAAGTAATTTACCTTGTTCATTTGTAACAGAAGAAGGAAGTACTAAATCTTGATATGCAAGGCCTTTTTCAACATATTTAGATGCATCTTTTACCCATGAAGATGATTCATATGTGTGAGATTTTGCAACTGGGTTAAAGCCACAGCTTTCAAAAAGAGGTGAAGAATCGTTATCATCTAATACATAGTTTGCAAATTTTAGTGCTATTTCTTTTTCACTACTTTTTGGATAAACTGCAAGAGTTGTAGATGTTGATAAATTAACTTTTGCACAATTAGGGTTTTCATTAACAGGAAGTGCAAACACACCTAGATTCATATCACTGTTTGTACTCATGATTGTTCCTGATGCCCAAGTACCTTGTACAAACATTGCAGCTTTTCCCATTGCAAATTCAGCAGCACCAGATTCGGAACCTTGCTCCATAGCTCTCTTTGTACCGTTATTCATTATAACATCAATTACATCAAAGATTTCTCTCATCTCTTGATAACTTCCATTATCATTATACATTCTTGTAAGCCAATCAGGCACTTCTGTTGTAACTTTTCCACCTAATAGAAGAGCTGTCATTAATTGAGGAACCCATTGTTCTTGGAAAGCTAGCATAAATGGAGTATATCCATTTGCTTTTAGTACGATACAAACATTTTTTAACTCACTTAAAGTATATGGAACTTCTAAATTACATTCTTCAAAGATGTCTTTGTTATATAATGCAGCCCAAGCTTGGCTTTCTATTGGAAGAGCTAACATCTTATTATCGAGAGTTACAGTATTTTTTATATTAGAAAATACTTTATCAGCTAATTCTTCATTACTTAAATCTTCAAGATTCCCAGCTTTATAATATGTTTTAATATTATTAGAATGAAGTGTATATAAATCAGGAGCATCATCACCTGCTAATCTTGCTTGAAGTACACTTTCATATTGATCACTACTTGGCATCTCTAGATTAATTTTTACTTTTATATTTTCTTCTCTTAGCATCTTATCTTCAAATTGTCTACAATATGTTTCCCATTGATCCATGAATCTTGGAAAGCTCATCATAACATCTAATTCAACTTCTTTTACATTGTTTTTACCATCCATCTCAGATTGACCTGCTGCAAATGCATTAAAGGTAAAAAATACACTTAGTAATAAAATAATTAATTTCTTCATTTTTCCCTCCTATCCAATATTTTAATTGGACTTTTT
>CAZPTG010000173.1:0-5476 GCA_964589355.1 uncultured Spirochaetaceae bacterium | reverse complement strand
ATGTCTTTAATACATTACCATTTTCAGGAATATTATCACAAGATAAAACTGTAATAGGAGGTAAGTTTAATAACATTCTTTGTTTTAAACCTTTTGCCAATACCCCCACAGCAGTAATAGGAAGTTCTTGTGATTTTTCTAAATCATGTTTAATCCTATCATTAGAAAGATCTAAATTCCAATCAGTTGTATTACAATAACCTTTTTCTGTAACTGTTAAAGAAATTATTTTTAAATCTTTATCACAAAATTTATTAATAAATTTTGAAAACTCGCTTGGAATATGAATAAAATCTCTAATTGTACCTATTAATGATAAATTTTCTTTATCTGATTCCTGTGATACTAATGAATAAAGATAATCCTGTTCTTCAAGAGCTTCTTTCATTTTTAAATCTTGAGGCATTATCCCAGCACCACAAATTCTCCATCCGTTATCTTGTTTTTGAGATAATTTATGTAAATAATAGGCTTGGTGAGATCTATGAAAATTACCTACTCCTATATGCAAAATTTGACACTTACACTCATTCAGCTGATATTTGGGACTATCTATATTATTCAAGCTTTTTAAAGCTTTATTATTTAAGTTATATACTTGCATATAACACTCCTAAAATATTATTATATTTTTCTTTTACCAAAGTCTAATTTTCCATCTTTTTGAAGCATGTCAAAAGCAACAGCAGCAAACAATACTAAACCTTTAATAACTAACTGAACGTATTGACTTACATTCATAATAACTAATCCATTAGTTAATACTCCTATAATAAATACACCAGCTACAATATTAAAAACTTTACCAACTCCACCATTAACACTTACTCCACCTAGAGCTATTGCAGTAAGTACACTAAACTCAAAACCTTTTCCGGCTAAAGCTTGTCCAGAATTTGTTCTCGATAAAATAACTATACCTGCAACACCAGCAAAAAAACCAGAAAGGGTATAAGCCAAATATTTAACTCTTTTTACAATTATACCTGATAAAAATGCTGCATCTTCGTTTCCTCCAACTGCATAAAAATATCTTCCAAAATAAGTTTTATTTAATATAACTGATCCAATTATTAATATAAAAACCATTATAATAACTGGAACAGGGACAACCCCGAGATAACCTTGACCTATTACAGAAAAAGATGCAGGGAAACCAAAAATTGGTAATCCTTTTGATAAAATATAGGCAACACCTTCCCAAATTGTCATTGCACACAAAGTTACAATAATTGGGGGAATCCCTATATTTGCAATTGCCCATCCATTAAGAAAGCCTAATATAGTACTCATTACTAAAGAAATTACACATGCGGCAAACGGAGACATTCCATTTTTTACCATTAATGATGCACATACAACATTTACTAAAGAAATTATTGAACCAATCGAAAGATCAATACCTCCTAATAATAGAGTAAAAGTCATTCCTACTGCAGCAATTCCCAAAAATGATACTTGCCTTGCAACATTAAACAAATTAGAAGGTGTTAAAAACACATCGCTTACAGATGTAAAATATACTACTAAAATTACTAATGCTAAAAAAATTCCATATTTTTTTATATAGCTTGCAAAATCTATTTTCTTCATTATTATTCTCCTAAATTAAGTGAAGCGTATTCTAATATTTTCTCTTGACTAAATTCTTCTCTCATCAACTCTCCTGTTATTTTACCACCAGATAAAACAAGGATACGATCAGATATACCCATTAACTCTTCCATTTCTGATGAAATCAAAATAACACCTTTACCTTGTTCAACCATCTCAATAATTAACTTATAAATTTCATATTTTGCACCAACATCAATACCTCTTGTTGGCTCATCTAAAATTATTAAATCTGGTTTTGGAGAAAGACACTTTCCTAAAACTACTTTTTGTTGATTTCCTCCACTAAGATTTTTAACCTTCTGCTTAAAAGACGGAGCTTTTATACTCAGTTGATCCATGTATTGTTTTGCTAACAAGTCTTCTTTTTTTTCATCTACAATTGAAAATCGTGATATTTTTTTCAATATTGAAATTGCAATATTTTCTCTTATATCAATATCAAGAAGAGCCCCTTTTTGCTTCCTATCTTCAGAAACATAAGCAACTCCTTGGTTAATTACAACTTCTGGATTTTTTGTTATTAATTTTTTTTGATTTAGTAAAATATTACCTTTTTCATAAGATTCAACACCGAACAGTAATTCTGCCATTTCAGTTCTACCGGCGCCAATCAATCCTCCAAAGCCTAAAATTTCACCTTTTTTTACTTGAAATGAAATATCATTAACACCATTTCCTGATAAATTTTTAACATCTAAAACAACTTCATCAGTGATGCTTTTTGTCTTAGGAGGAAATGTTTCAGTAAATTCTCTTCCAACCATCAATTCTATTAATTTTCTTTGGTTAGTTTCTTTTACATTTAAGGTTTCAATACTCTCTCCATCTCTTAAAACTGTTATTCTATCACAAAGTTGAAAAACTTCTTCAAGACGATGAGAAATATAAATTATAGTTACACCAGTTTTTTTTAGTTTCTCAACAACACGAAATAAGTCTTGAACTTCAGTTGTTGTTAATGAAGCTGAAGGTTCATCCATAAATATGATTTTTGCATCTAGAGATAAGGCTTTTGCTATTTCAACCATTTGTTGATAACCGACTGTTAAATTTTTTACAACTTCATTAGGATTTATTTTTATATGTAATTGTTCAAAAATCTTTCTAGTTTCTTCAACCATAGCTTTCATGTCTAAAAAAACACCGTTTTTTCGAATAGCCCTGCCTAAAAAAACATTTTCAGCAACTGATAATTCATTAATTAAGTTGAATTCTTGATAAATTACTGCTAATCCTTTTTTTTCAGATAACTCAGGAGTCAAATCAGTGAATTCTTCATTATTCAATGTGATTTTACCTTCACTAGGTTTAATAGCACCACTACAACATTTTACAAGCGTTGATTTTCCTGCTCCATTTTCTCCAATTAATGCATGAACTTCACCCGTTTTTATACTAAGTGAAACATTATTTAATGCAACAACTCCAGGATACCTTTTAGAAACATTTTTCAACTCTAATATGGGGTTTTCATTTTGCATTATGACCCTCCTAAATTTTAATAAACACCACAGAGATAAAATTATCTCTGTGGAACAATACTTTAGATGTATTTTTTATAATTACTTTTGTTTACAGGTACAAATTTGTGATATACATTTTTATCGTGAGGTTCATCATTATATAATTGTAATAACCAATCATAAATAATTACAGCTACTTCCTCTGATGTTCCTGTATACATGATACTTGATCTAATAGCTTCATTTTTAGACATTGCATCTAATTCTCCTTCTGTTGCATCAGAAGCAAAAATACCAAATTCAGGAGTTAATTTCCCTGCAGCTTTTACAGCTTCATTTGCACCAACTGCAGAATTTCCGCCTATAGATGCTATAACTTTAATATCAGGATGAGCTTGTAAGAAATTTTCTGCTAAAGCCATACCTTCAACATTATTAATAGCTGCACCAGTTGCAACAATTTCTGCATTTGGAGATAAATCATTAATTGCATCTTTAATACCATTTTCTCTTTCTAATAGTATTTCAATTTGAGGCCATCCAATAACAGCAACTTCACAAGATCCATCTAATTTATCATTTATCCAATTTGCAGCAGTTGTTCCAATCATGTAACCACAATCATAATTATTAGCAAGGAAACACATATCAGCATTTTCAATTTCTTCATCATAAACAAAAACTTTTAAATTTGGATTATTCTTTCTGATTAATTCTAAAGAAGAATCAATTGATGATTTTTCTGCAGGATGAACCATTAAAATATCAACACCACTTGATACTAAATTTTCAATTTGGCTAATTTGTGTTGTTGCATTACTATCACAACCAACATAAGTAAATTCTCCACCTTTTTCTGTAATAACTTTTTCTAAAGCAACAGCTCTTGAAGCCCATACTTGATTTGTTAAATCTTGAACTGTAAGACCAACTTTCATTACACCATCATCTGCTGCATTTGATTCAGTTTGACCATTTGCAAAAATACCCATAGACACAAGTAAAACCATAAAAATTGCAATAACACTTTTCTTCATTTGATAAAATCCTCCATTTATCTTTTAGTTATATTTTATAAAGTTAAAATTTTACTTTATAAATAGTTTGATAATAAAAATTCGAGACAATAGATTAGAAATCTAAATCTATCGAAACGATTGCGCAATCCTTTCGATAAGAATACATTCACTTATTTAATCTGTCAAGTTTTTTTTAATCAATAAATAAAAGCTATAATAAGCTATTAATTTAACTTATTATATATAATAAGCAACATCTATTGACAGAGATATTGTAGTATCATAGTATCTTATATAAACGTTTTTATGTATAAGAGGTCAATAATTATAATGGGAGTTTCAATAAAAGATGTAGCACAACTTGCTAGAGTATCAACTTCAACAGTGTCTCATGTTATAAATAAAACACGAAATGTTAATCCTGATACTGAAGAAAAAGTACTACTTGCAATAAAAAAATTAAATTATAATGTTAACCCTATTGCAAGAACTTTAAGAAGTGGAAATTCAAAATTAATTGGATATATTGTTGCTCACCTATCACCTTTTTTCCTTGATATTGGATTGATTATGGAAGATATTCTAAAAGAAAAAGGGTATCAATTAATATATTTAAATTCAAATGAAAATATTGAAAAAGAAAAAGAAAATATTCAAAGTCTAGTAATGCATAACATTGATGGATTAATAATCGCACCAGTAGATAATGATTGTAGTTATATGAATCAAATAATAAATAATAAATGTCCTTGTATCTTTTTAGATAGAAAACCTTTTGGTTATAAAAGTGATTATGTTATTTCCACAAATTATCAAGGAGCTTTTGATGGTACAAAAATATTACTTAAAAAAGGTTATAAAAAAATTGGCTTTATAGGCTCACATTATGATTCGACAATGAATGATCGTTTTGAAGGATTTCGCTCTGCATTAATATCTCAAGGAATAAACTATGATGAAAAATTAATTAAATTCTGTAAGCATTCCCACAATAAACCAATTAAAGATTTAAAATATGGTGAAATATATGAAACTACAAAAGATTTTATTGAAAATAAAAAAGTTGAAGCCATATTTTGTGGTAATGACATTACTTCAATAGGTGTGATAAATTATTTAAAAGAAAAAGAACTGAATATTCCTGATGATATAGATATTATATGTTTTGATGACACAGAATGGCTACCTCTTACATATAAATCAATTTCAGCAATTGATCAAGATTGGAATAAAATCGGAAACACTGTAATAAATACTCTTTTAAGCAGAATTGACAACTCTAATACAAAAGATTTTAAAGAAATAAAAATACCAACAAAATTAATTGAGCGATAATTTTATAAAAGATTAACAATGTTGGTTATTGACTTTTATATA
>CAZPTG010000172.1:0-5477 GCA_964589355.1 uncultured Spirochaetaceae bacterium | reverse complement strand
TATAATAAATCAAGATTTACTCTAAGTCACGGAGAATTCGTGACTCATGAGTTATTATTATATTTATATTAAAAAACATTGATAAAATCTATTTATAAGACTTTATCAATGTTAATTTATATCGTTAATTATATTAAGGTTCTATCTATTAAAAGCTTTTTCAACAACTTTATAAGCACCATTGTAAAGTCCGATTTTATTAGCATTAATTATATTATCATTTAAATTTATTCGAGTTTCTGGGCATTCTAATAATAAATCAAGCATATTTAAAGTTTGACTTTCGCTCTCACATTCATAAGTTCCATCACCAATTTCACTTGAATGTACAGCTCCCCATTTTTCATGTCCACCCACTCTTTTTAGCATCAATTTAGGAATTGGATAAAATGATAATTCACTTGGTTTTGTTATTAATAAATCACTAACTCTCATTAATAGATTTGTTGTATACACTGCACTAAAAATATCCTCATCATAAAACAAGTGCATATTATCATCTACACTAAAGTTTTTAATATCTGAATAACCACTATGAACAATTGCATCTTTAAATTTAGCCTTTAATGAATCTAAAACATTTTTATGATCACCAACATTTATTAATACAATAGCTTTATTTTTTATACTATTAATAATATTCTCATACAATTTGGATTGAGCACCAGCGCCACCTATTGTTAATAAAACTACAGGTTTCTCTCCTCTCCTAGCATTATTTATTCTTTTATTACAATCATTTTCAATATTTGAAACTAATTCATGATCAATGTAATGACCAACCATTTCAATATCATCTTCTTCTAAATTATGAACAGGAAAATCACTCATATTTCTTAGCGTTCTATACCCTAAATAAGACGAATGAGTTTGAACTGTGTGAAGAGCTCCTGGTGAAAAATGAAGAGCCATTGGCCAGTTATCTGGTATAGCATTAACTACTTTTTCCATTTTTGCTTCTACTGCTGCTTGTGCACTCCAAGCATGAGTTGCGACAAAGGGAATATCTTTATCAAAATCATTAAATAAAGGAGTCAATATTTTTGCATTTAACAAATCACCTGCATTATAACTAAGCTTTGCAAAACCAATACTATTTAAAGGCTCCCAATAAAATTTATTAAAAAGTTTATATTTTTGAGACCAACGAGATCCCATTGAATATAAATCATTTTGATGCTTTATAAAATTAGAAGCACTAGTTCCATCAAAAGAAGCAAAATCCATCCATAAAGGAGTCTTATTTAAGTGTTTTGCTGCACTGCACATAGCCATTGCTATTCTATAATGCCCAAATCCCATTCTTATATTTCCAATAACAATAGGATCTTTTACATCTAAATTTAATTTATTTTCTGATAATCTGACATTATATGCACCTAAATCATTTAAAACTTCATTAGTTGTAAGTGATAAATGATAATCTGAATTTAAATCATCACCAAATTTTTTTACATTTTTTTTATATGATTTCTTAGCTTTTTTATAATCTTTGTTAGATATTTTATTAGAAAAAATTTCCATATATTTTTGATCCTTTTTTTTGACAAGTTGCAAAAAGCATGATAGTATTGCTATCAATGTGATAGTAATACTATCATTACAATTTAGGAGCTGTCAATGGAAACATTTTCAACAACTGTAGAAAAACATAAAAATAACAACCAAACAAATATATTAAATAAAACATTTAACTTAATTGTAGAAAAAGGAATAAATAATTTAACTTTTAATGAAATAGCAAAACAATCTAATATTGGAGTAGCATCTGTATATAGATATTTCTCTAATAAAAGTAATCTTATTTCTAATTGTGCTATTTTCAAATTATCAAATATAACAAAAGATATTGAAGAATTTATTACAAAACTTGATTTAAATGAAAGAAAAGCTATTGATCAATTTGAAGCATTATTAAATTGCTACGCAATCTTTTTTAAAAAAAATAAAAATTTTTTAAAGTTCTTATCAGAATTTGATAATTATTTCACTTATAATAAAATGGATAAAGATATTGAAAAGCATTACAATGAATTATATAAATCTTTTTATATTATTTCTAAAAACATATATATAAAAGGGTTAAATGATAAATCATTCAATAAAATAGAAAATTTTGATACTTTCTATTTTACCATTACCACTTCTTTACTACAAGCTTGTATTAAAGGAGCTGTTAATCCTTCTATTATTCCATTAGATTCTCTAATTTCAACAGAAAACAAAATTAAAACACTTATAAAGGTTGCAATAAATTATTGCAAAAGGAGTTAAAATGACATCTACTATATGGATTTTTGCACTAGGTCAAATGGGATGGGCAATGCTTGCGGGTATAATATCAAACTGGTTAGTATATTTTTACCAACCATCTCAAGAATCAATTAATGCTGGTCAAATTTTATTTATTCAGCAAGGAAATGTAATTTTCAAAGTAATTACAATTATTGGATTAATAACTTTTTTCGGAAGAATATTTGATGCCTTCACTGATCCTTTTATTGCAAATCTAAGTGATAAATCAAAAAACCCAAAAGGTAAAAGAATTCCTTTTATGAAAAAAATTGCAATTCCTTTCTCTATTGTTACAACATTAGTATTCTTTGCTCCTAAAAATGCAATTTCTTCAATAAATGTAATTTGGTTATTAGTAATGTTACTTGGTTTCTATTTATGTATGACTATTTATTGCACTCCATATAATGCTTTAATTCCTGTTATTGGACACGATCAAAAAAGCAGAATTGCCGTAAGTACTGCAATATCTTTAACTTTTATTGTTGGTACATCTCTCGCCTATGTAGCACCAGTTATATGGAATATGTTAACTCCTTCTTTAACAAGAGTTACTGCAATGAGAATAACATTTGGATCCCTTTCTCTAATTGCGTGTATTTTAATGTTAATTCCAACTTTTTTCATTGATGAGAGAAAATTAAAACATGTTGAATCTAATAATGAAAATGCTTTTCAATCATTAAAAACTACATTTAAAAATAAAGATTTTAGATCCTTTGTTTATAGTGATGTTTTATACTTTACTGCACTAACAATTTTCCAAACTGGTCTACCTTTCTTTGTAGTATCTCTTATGAATCTTAAAGAGAGTCATAGTGCAATGTTATTTATTTTAATGACAGCGCTATCTTTACTTTGGTATCCAATTGTAAATATTTTAGCACCTAAATTAGGAAAGAAAAAAATGGTAATGGCTGCTTTTATTATATTTGCTTTTGATTACATTTTAACAGCTCTCTCTGGTATTATTGGTTTTGGCGGTTTAGCTTGGGGAATTTTAATTGTAGCTATAGCTTCCATTTCTATGGCAATTTTAGGTATTTTACCTCAAGCTATTGTTGCAGATGTTGCTCAAGAAGATGAAATTAATACAAAACAAAATCGAAATGGTATGTTTTTTGCTGCAAGAACTTTTGCATTTAAATTAGGTCAATCATTTGCTATGTTAATTTTTACAGGATTCGCGGCTCAAGGTAATTTTGGTTATAGATTAGCTGCTGTTAGTGCTGCTTTTCTTTGTATATTAGCTTGTATAGCTTTAACTAGATATGATGAAAAAAGAATTCTAGCAACTTGTATAGCTAGTGAGAATTAGTCCATAAATAAATAAATAAATAATATATTTTTCACTATAAAGATAAAAACTTTATAGTGATTTTTTATATCAGATTAGCTTCAACAATACAGTGTAAATGTAGAGGAGTTAGCATTTTAAAACCTTGAGCAAAATTGCAATCCTGTTTTTTACCATAGGATTGATATTGATTAGTGAAATATAATTGAAATAAACCTAGCATATTTTCATCTAATTGACTAACATGCTTACTCATTGCAACAAATTGATTATCTAATTCTCTATCAATATTAACAAATGTATTTGGATTAGAACTAAAATAATAACCAATCGCTTTTACTTCAAAAGGACTTGTTTTCGTTTTTTCAGGATAATATGCCAAAGAAGCACTTAATACTGCTTGAGATACAGCTTTCCCTACAATTATATGATCAAGATGAGCCTCATAATTATTATATGGATCACATACAAAAACATAATCACTTTTTATTTTTCTAATTAATTCGCATATTTTATAACTTAACTTTCTAGAATTTTTTAACCTTCCATCTTTATAATCAAAAAAATGAAAATTTGTTACACCTAAAGATTTACCAGCTTCTTTAGCTTCTTTTTTTCTAATTTTCACTAATTCTTTCATATCCTGAGAAGTATTAGTTGTGCCTAATCTTCCATCAGTTATAGTCAAATAATGTATTTGGCAACCTTTATCAACTAATTTTTTAATCGTTGCACCCATTCCAATTTCATTGTCATCACTATGAGGTTGGACACATAAAACACACTTAGCATCTTCAACTTTAGGAGCTTTAAATAAGTTCTTTATTAAATTATTTTGTTCCATCTTTATCTTCTCTCCTTTGAATTAATATTTTTTTTATTCTAGATATTTCATTTTCATCTAACTTATAAAAATATATTGGTATTATTGCTAATAAAAAGGCAATAGCTGGAATAATATAAACCATAAAACTAAATCCAGATTGCAGTTTTATAGTTCTTGGGGCATTTTCTACATATTTTAATACAACTAAACTAACACCTAAAATTAATCTAGATATTGTAGCCCCTAATTTAGTTAAGAATGTATTCATAGAAAATACTACACCTTCACTTCTAAAATTATTTTTATATTCAGCATAATCTATTGTATCCATTAACATACTAGTAGTAACTATCATAGTAATTCCACTAAAAAGGAATGATAATCCTATAAAAATTAAGCCTAAAATAACATTTGAATAATCAAGAAAATAAGGAATAATACAAACTATAGAAGCAATAATACAAGTGTATATATATACACTTCTTTTTTTGAATTTCTTTAATAAAAAAGGAGATATTATCATACCTATTAGCATTCCAATAACTAAAGAAAGTCCTATTAATGTCATATAATTAGCATTACCCCAAGTATATACTGAAAAATATATTTGAACACTTTGCCTTATACTATTTATAAAATTAACAATAAATAAAGCAATCATTAATAATAATAGAGGTTTATTATGAACAACTGTTTTAATATTTTCTTTGAAGGGAGTTTTATCTTTAGATGGTAATATTCTTTCTTTTGAGAAAACACCTGTAATAAACATAAGAAAACAACCAATGCTTGCAAATATTAATGCCAAATAAAAATAAGCATTAGCGCTTCTTTCTCCTCCAAATAAATTTAAAATAGGAACAGATAGAACTGATGAAATAACAACACCAATTGTAGCACCAACTTTACCAAATGTTACTTGTTGATCTCTTATTTCAGATTTATCTGAAACTACTGACGATAAAGCCCATATAGGTATATCACAAGAGGTAAATATCATTCCCCATAATATATAAGTAATAGCAGCAAAAGCTATAATTGATTTAATATTGGTAAATG
>CAZPTG010000171.1:0-5505 GCA_964589355.1 uncultured Spirochaetaceae bacterium | reverse complement strand
TAGCCAAAAATTAGCTAGATTTATCAATTATTAAGATTTATACGGATTTAGGTAAGATGTAATTTATAAAATTTTTCAACAATTTTTTCTCTACTTTTGATGTAACTTATTATTTTTTAAAAAATTTAGAGTTTTTATAATTTCAAATTATATTCCTAATAAAAATACTACTTATATAATAAAATATTTGCTATACTAGTACTAATTATATATAGAGGGTTGATTATTATGTGCGGAATAGTTGGATTTTGTTCAAAAGGTGAAAAGGGGTTAGAAGCCTCTACTATATTATTAGATTGTTTATCAAAATTAGAATATAGGGGTTATGATTCGGCAGGTATTGCATTATTAGATAAAAAAGAATTGCAAGTTAGAAAAGCAAAAGGAAGGTTATCAAATTTAGAGAAATTAATTGATAAATCTCCAATTAGTGGACATACAGGTATAGGTCATACAAGATGGGCTACCCATGGAGAACCTAGTGATATTAATTCACATCCTCATACTGATGTAAGTAATGATATAGCTGTTGTCCATAATGGAATAATTGAAAATCATGTTAAATTGCGTACATGGCTTGAAAACCATAATGTGAAATTTAGAAGTGAGACAGATACTGAATGTGTTGCTCATTTAATTGATTTTCATTATAACGGTGATTTGTTATTAGCAGTAAGTGAATCACTTAAAAGACTAGAAGGATCTTACGCTTTTGCTGTTGTTTGTAAGAGCAATCCAGATATGATTGTTGTTGCAAAAAAAGATTGTCCTCTAATAATAGGAAGAGCTGATGATTATAATATTATAGCTTCAGATGTAACACCATTATTAGAATATACTAGAGAAGTTCAGTATTTAGAAGATAATCATGTTGCAAAAATATATGGGGATAAAGTTGAAATATTTGATGAAGAGAATAAGTTAGTTGATGTTGAACTAACTCATGTAGATTGGGATATGCAATCAGCACAAAAAAATGGCTTTGAGCATTTTATGTTAAAAGAAATTTTTGAGCAGCCATATGCTATTGAACAAACATATAAAGCAAGGGTTTATGGGGGAAAACTTGATTTAGGTGAGATCTCAGAAGCTGTAAAAAGTGCAAAAAAAGTTGTCATCGTTGGATGTGGAACAGCTTATCATGCTGGTGTTGTTGCAAAATATGCTATTGAACATTATGCAAGAATACCTGTAGAAGTAGATGTGGCCTCTGAGTTTAGATATAAAGAGCCAATAATAAATAGTGATGATTTATGTCTTGTGATTTCTCAATCTGGTGAAACTGCAGATACATTACAAGCAATGAGAATTTTTAAATCAAAAGGTGTTAAGTTAATTGCAATAACAAATGTTGTTGGTTCAACAGTTTCAAGAGAAGCTGATTATGTAATGTATACTCAAGCAGGGCCTGAAATTGCTGTAGCTTCAACTAAAGCTTTTACTACGCAATTAATGTGTGTATATTTATTAACTTGTGAATTAGTTAAAGAAGAAAAGCTTTCAAAGTCTTTAATGCAAGAGCTTGAAACTATTTCTCAAAAAGCTCAAATGATAGTAGATAGACAAGAAGAGTTACAAAGATTTGCTGCAAGACAATTTAATAAAACAAAAGTATTTTATTTTGGTAGGCAAAGTGATTATGCAATATCTCTTGAATCTGCACTAAAATTGAAAGAAATAAATTATACTCATTCAGAGGCCTTTGCTGCTGGAGAATTAAAACATGGCCCAATTGCTTTATTAGATGAAAATACTTTAGTAGTTGCTTCATGTTGTAATTCAAAATTGTATGATAAAATGGATTCTAATATAAAGGAAGTAAAAGCTAGAGGTGCAAAAGTTTTAGCTATCACGTTTGAAGATAATGAAGTTTTTGAAAAAGTAGCTGATGAAGTTTTTCAAATTCCCAAAACAGATTCATATCTATCTCCAATATTAAGTGTAATTGTTACACAGCTATATGCCTATTATTGTTCAATAAGTAGAGGGAATGATCCAGATCATCCTAGAAATTTAGCAAAAAGTGTTACAGTTGAATAATTAAAAAAAGATTTGGGGTATTTGATATTAAGTAATATTAATTACCTCAATTTTTTTGAATATTAAGTTTTATTAAAATGTCTAAACTATCCGTCTCGATTCAAGTTTCAGGCCTCAATAGATAAAAGAATTATAAAAAAGTTGAGTTCTAAAAGTTAGAGTGCTATAATTATTATATTATTATACAGAAAATAAATTTTTATAAAAAAAAAGGGGCCTATATTGAATAGTGATAAATATAAAGAATATCAAAAATATAAAGATTTCCCCTTTGCTTTATCTATTGCAAGGATAGAAAAATCTAGGATTTTTCATTTTATTGTATCTAAAGAGTTTTACAAGTTATTCAACATAGAAAAAGATATTGATTTTTCAAAATTAAATCATATCGCTTTTAGAGAAAATATTTTTGAAGAAGATCTTTTATTATTACATGAAATCAATACTAATTTATTAAATAATAAAATAAATGAGTTTAATATCATAATAAGATTGAAAATCAAAGAAACCTCTTTGATAAAATTAGTTAATATTATTGCGAAAAAATTAGAAGATGATATAATTTCATTTATTTATAATGATATAAGTGAAAGTAAAATATATAATGATAATTTAAATCAATATATTCAACATCAACAAACTCTTATAGCTGAGCAAAGTCAAAAAGCAATAATAGTTATTTCAAAAAAAGATTATTCTGTTCTTTATTTAAATAAAGTTGCAAAAGATACTTTTAATAAAGATGAAAAAGATATTGATAATACTAAATGCTATAATCTATTAAATGATAATAATAAAAAGTGTTTATATTGTCCTATATTTGATGAAAATTATATAAATAAAGATTATGAAATTAAGCATTTTGATAAAACATTCAAACTTCATATTGTAAAGACTATTTGGAATAATGAAGAAGCATTTATTGAATATTTTTTCGATATAACAAAAGAAAAACAGTATAATCATCTATATAATTTATATAAATCTTTAGTCAGTTATAAGAAAAATACAGAAGCAGATGTTGGAGCTTTATTTTGTTTTGATGTTGAGACTTCAAATGTATTATTTTATTTTTTAAATGCTACAAATTATAATTTTGATAATAAAACTTTTGATGATGTTATTAATGCCTATTATCCTTTTGTTTATGGTGATGAAGATAAAAGAAAGTTTAAAAAGTTTTTAAATTTTGAAAAAATTGTTGAAAATAATGATATAAACGATACACAATCGATTGATTACCATCAAGTAATAAATAATGAAGTAAAAATACTTCGAGTTAGTTATAGTTTTTTACAAGATCCTAATTTAAATAGAAAACTCTTGATTATTAATGTTTATGATATAAGTGAACGTTATGAACTTGAAAAAATGGTTAATGCACTTGTTTCTTATCAAAATGAATTTGTTACTAGAGAAGATATGATAACAAAAGAGATGATAGTTTTTGCAAGAAAAGATAATTTTCTTAAATTTCCTATTGGTTATTCTCGATATTCTTTTAAAGATTTTGAAGATCATGTACATAAAACCTTAGATGTTGTAGAAACTTATGGTGATAAACGACTATTAACTTGTAAGGAGAGAAATCGTCTTGTAAAAAATAAACCGTATTCAACTACTTATGTTATAAATATAGATGGAGAAATTAGGCATAAGAGAAGTTTAGGTTTTAGAGATGATAATAATAGTTTATTTACTGTTGTTTATGATGTCACTGATTTAGCTTTATTAGAGAAAGAAAAGAATCAAAAATTAACAAAAACAAATCAAGCATTAATTAAAGCAGAAAAAGAGGCTATTGAGGCAAATAAAAGTAAATCAGAGTTCTTATCAAGAATGAGTCATGATATGAGAACACCTTTAGGAGCAATTATTAGTTTATCTTCTTTTGGAATAGAGGAGTGTGAAAATTTATATTTTAGCAAATTTTTTAATCAAATTAATGAAAATGCACAATATTTGCTCTCTTTAGTAAATGATATATTAGATTTTCAAAAGTTAGATAATTCTAATGTTGAATTAATTGATAAAGTATCTAAATTTGGAGATACTGAAAAAGCTATATTAAGAATTGTTGAGCTAAAAGCAAAAGAAAAAAATATTCAGATCAATTTTAAAATTGAGAGAGAAATTGAAAATAATTATATAATTATTGATGAAAAGAAAATGAAGCAAATCTTAATAAATCTTTTAAATAATGCAATAAAATATACTCATTCAGGTGGTTTTATAAATTGGTCAATAGTTCTAAAAAAAGATAAAAATGGCAATCCTTTATCTATTTATACTATTGAGGATAATGGTGTTGGAATGAGTAAGAAATTTCAAAAAAATATGTTTACTCCTTTTGTAAAAGAATATAATGAGCTCTCTGATTCAGAAGGTGGAACAGGGCTTGGCTTAGTTATTGCGAAAAGATTAGTAGAATCTATGAATGGTGATATAAAATGTTTTTCTGAAATAAACAAAGGAACAAAGTTTGTGATTTCCATTTCAAGAGAATTGCCAACACCTCTTCAAATAGAAAAATATAAAAAGGAATTAAAGCTTTCTAATAATTTTAAAGATTTAAAAAATATAAAAATACTCGTTTGTGAAGATGTTTTAATAAATCAATTAATAATTAGAAAAATTCTTGAAGAAAAAAAAGCAATAGTATCTATAGTAGATGATGGAATAAAAGGTGTTAATAGTGCTAGAGAAAATAATTTTGATGCCATTTTGATGGATATTAGAATGCCAAAATTAAATGGACTAAAAGCAACACAAGAAATTAGAAAATTTAACAAAAATATACCTATTATTGCATTAAGTGCTAATGCTTTTTCAGATGATATTAATAGAAGTTTAAAATATGGAATGGATGCTCATTTATCAAAACCTATAAAAAAAGAAGAATTATATTTAGTGTTAAGTAAATTAATAAAAAAATAGCTTTTATTTAATATTTATATATTCTGCAAAATAATATTAAAAATTTTATATTTTCACAAATTATAATCAATTTTACAGAAACATTTAAAGGTTTTTTGTGTAAAAAAATGTAATAATTTATTATATTCATGTTAACTAAAAAAAAAGATAATTATATTGTTATATGGTTTATATATGGTATAATTATTCAAAATGGAGTGTTTATGGGGAATGTAATAAAAAAGGAATTAACAGATAAAGATATATCTTTATTGTATGAAACTGTAAAAATAGCTCATGAGGCCGTTGAAAGAGGTTGTCATCCTTTTGGAGCATTATTAGCAGATGAAGAGGGCAACATTCTAATTGAAATTGGTAATAATAAAGATGCAAGTCCTTGTTTACATGCAGAGACTTCAGTGATGATAGAAGCCGGAAAAAAATATAGCCCAGAGTTCTTAAAAAAGTGTAGTTTGTATACAAATTTTGAACCTTGTCTTATGTGTACAGGTGCTGTTTATTGGACTAATGTGGGTAGAATTGTTTTTG
>CAZPTG010000170.1:0-5547 GCA_964589355.1 uncultured Spirochaetaceae bacterium | reverse complement strand
AAACCCACAGTGGACTTTCACCACCTAGATGTTGCCCATGCTGGGCAAACTAAAAATCGCTCCATTATAATTAAATAACAGAGCGAAATATATTTTTCTAAATAATAATAATCCTTATTAGACTATTTTTTAATTGGATTACCATAATAAGCTGATTCATAAATCATTTTAACATCTTCTACAGTTGGTGCACCTGGATTAGTTAATGTACAAGGATCTTTAAATGCATTATTACTCATTCTATCAATAACGTCTTTAAATTTAGCTTCATTGAAATCAACTTCTTTACAATCTTTAAAAGCAGATGGAATATCTAATTTTTTATTTAATTCTCTAATAGTATCAGCAACATTATCAACTTTTAATAATTCTTCAATATAATCATATTTATCACTAAATTGTCTATTATAATCAATAATATATGGTAATAAAATAGCATTAGCTAAACCGTGAGTTACTCCAAATTCACCGCCAATCTTATGAGCTAAAGAGTGTACTAATCCTAATGAAGCATTAGTAAATGCCATACCAGCTAATGCTGATGCTTCATGCATTGCTTCTCTTGCTTCTAAATTTTCAGCTTCCTTATAAGCAGTAGGAAGATATTTATTTACTAATTCAATTGCTCTAATTGCATAAGGTTCTGTGAAATTTGTTGCAGCAATTGAAGCCAAAGCTTCTAATGCATGACACATAACATCCATTCCTGTATTTGCTGTAATATGAGAAGGCATTTTCATTGGTAGAGCAGGGTCTAAAATAGCAATATCTGGAACCATATCTGCTGCTACAATAGGATATTTAATATGATTTTCTGTATCTGTGATAACAGAAAATGCAGTAATTTCACTTGCTGTTCCACTTGTTGATGGAATAGCTACAAAACGAGCTTTATTTCTTAAAGAAGGCATAGATCCAACTTCAATAATATCTTCAAATTTTAATTCTGGATGTTCATAAAAACACCACATTACTTTAGCAGCATCTAATGCAGAACCACCACCTATTGCTACAATCCAATCAGGTTCGAAATCTTGCATAGCTTTTGCACCACGAATAACAGTTTTTACTGATGGATTTGGCTCAACACCGTCAATAATTATAGATTCAATACCACCATCTTTTAGAATTTTAGCAGCTTGATCAAGAAAACCAAACTTTTTCATTGAATTTCCACCTGTCACTAAAGCAGCTTTAGTTCCTTTTAAATCAGCTAATTTACTTAAAGAATTTTCTCCATAGTAAATTTCTCTTGGAATTGAAAAACTCATTAAACCCATTTTTTTTCTCCTCTGATTTTAAATGAAATTTATTTAAAATCATTATAGTTTTATTCTGTTATGCATAATTAATATATCATTATTCACATTAATTATATGTTTTTTAATTTTTAAAGCATTTATTGTTCTAAAATTGTTTAATTAATGATACATCATTTATCTTTATATCGATACAATATCACCCGATAATTTTTTAATCAAGCCTTTTCTATACATTTTTATCTATATTTTTTTATTTAAAAAAAATTTCGTTTAAATATTATTTTTTTTCATCTTTCATTCATTTATTACTGCCCAATTTTATTATTTTTTGTTATATTTATAATTATGACAAATTTCGATTTACAACTATCAAAGCTAATTTGTTTTAGCCAATTAAATTTAAAATCAGGAGACTCGCTTTCAATTAATAGCGAAGAATCTACATATTCTTTTGCACTTAATTTAGCTAAATTTGCAACAAAAGTAACTAACCTTTCTGTAACTATTGTAGTAACAGAAAATGGTAAAGTGAGTCAAACTGTACCTGTTGAACCTAATTTATTAGATATTCAAAAACCAAAAGTAAATACTCAAATAATGTGTAGAATATTAGATTTAAATAATTTTAATTATTTAGCAAATGAAGATCTAGATAACATCTCTAACAATGTTATTGAAATTAGTAAATATAATTTACTAAGTGAACCAATTGATTTAAAAAGAAGGATTGCAATTCCATGGACAATTGTAGCCTATCCTTCAAAAGAATTCGTTAAACATGCTTTTGCTGATATTTCAGACAATGAAGTTTTAGCCTATTTTGCCAAATTATTAAGATTTGATAATGAAAATATGATTAATTACTGGCGTAACCAATCAACTTTATTACAATATAGAACTAATCAATTAAACGCATTGAACAATTTTATTGAATTTAAAAATAGAACATCAAAATTTAAAGCTTTTATTGCTGATGATTCAAAATGGATTTCAAATTATATCACCTTAAAAAATGGAAGAAGTTTTTTCAATTTCTTGCCGTCTCAAAATGTGCATAATAATTTTGATTATAAAAGTTTTGAAGGTCACATTGAAGCAAGTAGAGATTTTTATTTGTTTGGTAAACTTGTAAAAAATGCAACTTTCAACTTTAAAAATGGTAAAGTTATTTCTTATAAAGCTTCTCAAAACAAAGAAGCCCTAGATACTTATTTTAATTGTGATGATTGTGCAAATGTTGTATCTAGTATTTTTCTTTGTGATGAGGAAACAATTGAATCCAAATTCATTACAAAAGGAACGCACCCAATATTCTCGTTTGAAAATACAACTTCAATTGTTTTAGGTGGAGCTAGTCAAGATTCACTTACTAATTTTCATGATCAAACAAATTTAGATAATATAAATATTAATCAATCTCTTGTTAGATTAGCTATTCCTATAGGTGATGTTTTCACTGATATTTCTATTAACAATACACCAATTATAAAAGAAGGTAACTTTGTAATTTAATTATTCAAATAAAAATATGCTTTATACAAAAGTTATATATAAAGCATATTTTTTTTATTATTTTTAATTCTTTTTTTATATTATATCAATATATATTTGATATCGCTATATATCTCAATCCATCTAAAGTATGATCTTTTGATACTTCATCAATCCTAAAAATTAATGGGGAAATTGTATTAGAAAGCCCCCCTGTAGCAATTACATACAATCTTGTATTTAATTCTTTCTCTGTTCTTTCGATCATTGATTCAACTAATCCAGCATAACCATACATTATACCAGATCTAATAGAACAATCACTCGATTTACCCATTGTACTTTCAGGTGCTTTAAGCTGAACCTGTGGTAACTGAGCTGTACTTCCAAAAAGAGCATTAACTGCTGTTATTAATCCAGGAGCTATCGAAACGCCTTCAATTTCACCTTTTTTATTAACACAACTCATTGTGAGTGCTGTCCCAAAATCTATAACCATAACATCTTTATTTGGATATAAATTATGTGCTTGTGCTAGATTACATAATAAATCAGAACCTAATTGAACAGGAATGCTTTCTCTAACAAGTCCCGAATTTAAATCATGATTTACCATTATAGGCTCAATATTAAACAATCTGTTTATATTTTTCTGCATAGCTCTATTTAAATTAGGAACTACAGATGAAATAACTGATTTTGTAATATTATAGTCTTTAGGATTAGAATTTTTTAATAAAGATTCAATTACAACAAAGTACTCATCAGTTGTTTTATGTATATCAGTGTGAATTCGCCAAGTATTTATCCAAGATGTTCCATCATGAATAGCTAAAACAATGTTAGTATTTCCAATATCTACAGCAAATAACATAAAACAACCTCACTTATTTATATTGATAAATGATGATGGGTAGTTTCTTGATATAATTTATCTCTCAACTCTTTAACCCCTTCATCAACTAAATATTCATCAAATGGCATCATTCTATCTATTATACCATTAGGAGTAAACTCAATAATTCTATTTGCAATTGTATTAACAAATTGGTGGTCATGTGAATTAAACAATATCACACCTTTATAATCTATTAATCCATTATTTAGTGCAGTAATTGATTCCAAATCTAAATGTGAAGTAGGTTCATCAAATACCAAGCAATTTGCTTGTTCTAACATCATCTTTGATAAAACACATCTAACTTTTTCTCCTCCTGATAAAACAGTACAATCTTTCAATGCTTCATCACCGCTAAATAACATTCTTCCTAAAAATGATCGAATATATGTATCATCTTTTAATTCAGGAGAATATTGTCTAAGCCAATCTGTAATATTTACATGATCTGAAAAATATTGAGAATTATCTTTTGGGAAATATGATTGTGATGTTGTTACACCCCATTTATAAGATCCTGAATCAGGTTCTACATAACCACTTATAATATCAAATAATAAAGTTTTAGCTTGGTGATTTGGTCCTACAAAAGCTACTTTGTCACCTTTATTTAAAACTAAATCTAAATTATCAATTATTTTAACCCCATCAACTTCTTTTGTTAAACCTTCTATTTCTAAAACATTGTTACCAACTTCTCTTTCAGGTTTAAATGCAATATAAGGGAATCTTCTTGAAGATGGTTTAATATCATCAATAGTTAATTTATCAATAAGTTTTTTTCTACTTGTAGCTTGCTTAGCTTTAGCTGCATTTGAACTAAACCTTTGAATAAAATCTTTTAATTCAGTAATCTTATCTTCTCTTCTTCTTTTTTCATCTTTCATTTGCTTCGCAGCTAATTGACTTGAAAGATACCAGAAATCGTAGTTACCTACAAAAAGTTGAATTTTAGAATAATCTATATCTGCAATATGAGTACAAACGCTATTTAAAAAGTGTCTATCATGACTTACAACAATAACAGTGTTTTCAAAATTTTCTAAAAAATTCTCCAACCAATTAATTGATTCTAAATCCAAGTGGTTAGTAGGTTCATCTAATAATAATATATCAGGAGATCCAAATAAAGCTTGAGCCAATAATACTCTAACTTTAAGAGTGTCATCAATATCAGCCATTTTTTTATTATGAAAATCGGTAGAAATACCTAATCCATCTAACATTTGGCCAACTTCAGCTTCAGCTTCCCAGCCACCTAATTCAGCAAAATCGTTTTCTAAATCAGCAGCTCTTATTCCATCTTCTTCATTGAAGTCTTCTTTTTGATATATAGCTTCTCTTTCTTGCATTATGTTAAAGAGCTTATCATACCCTCTAATTACTGTTTCCATTACTGTAAAATCTTGAAAAGCATAATGATCCTGTCTTAGCATAGCTAAGCGTTCGCCTGGAGTAATTATTACCTCTCCAGTATCTTGTTCAATCTCACTTGATAAAATTTTTAAAAATGTAGATTTTCCTGCACCATTTGCACCGATAATACCATAGCAATTACCAGGTGTAAATTTTATATTTACATCCTTAAATAATACCTGCGTACCATAAGACAATGAAATATTTGAAGCTGTTATCATTTATTTACCCTTATTTATTATTATTATTATTATTTATACTAAGCCTATCAAAAAAAAAGACAACCAATCAATAGGGTGCCTTATTAAAAATAGTCCCTAGGGGAATCGAACCCCTATTTAAAGACTGAGAATCTCTCGTCCTAGCCGTTAGACGAAGGGACCAAATATCTGGGATAGAGGGATTTGAACCCCCAAAAGCAGAACCAGAATCTACGGTGTTACCATTACACTATATCCCAAAATGCTAATAAAAAATATA
>CAZPTG010000169.1:0-5549 GCA_964589355.1 uncultured Spirochaetaceae bacterium | reverse complement strand
CAGGAAATAGAAAAGGAAGCAAGCAACTATCTGTGTCTGTAAAAAAACAAGAGTCTCCTGCTCATGAGCCACGGGGAAAATGGGGGGTTGGACTGGGTTATGCTATTTCTCCAACAGGTGC
This sequence comes from uncultured Spirochaetaceae bacterium, assembly GCA_964589355.1. Taxonomy (GTDB): domain Bacteria; phylum Spirochaetota; class Spirochaetia; order Sphaerochaetales; family Sphaerochaetaceae; genus Pleomorphochaeta. The sequence continues at coordinate 5,428 of CAZPTG010000169.1, read as the reverse complement.
AGATCACTTAATAGCACAGCATGATTCTTTATTTGAAGAAGATGAATCAAGTGATAATTCTGCACTTTCCTTAGTTGATGATTTATTAACTAGTGAAACAGAAATAACAGGATCTTATTATTTTAATTTTGAATCAAATGTAGAATTTGATTTAGACGGTAATATAGACCCCTCTTTTTCTTCTTCATCAAATATTTCTTCAAACATTGAATTAAATGCTAGACCAACTAGTAATACTAGATTTTATACAGATGTTACAATAGCTTACCCATTTGTTAAAGAAGAGTCAAAACAATATACTTTTGTTGATGATGATGATTCTACATACACAGCTAATATTGTTGATAAATCTAATAATTTAAACATTGATGAAATGTTCTATGATTTTATTATTGATGATTATTTTATAAGAGTTGGTAAACAAACTCTAAACATGGGTGTTGGATATTTCTATAGCCCAGCAAACTTATTAAACATATCAACAATTAATCCACTATCTCCTGAAGATGATCAAGAAGGGCCTTTAGCAATCAAAGTTAATAAACCAATAAATAATAATAATTTATACGGATATATCACATTACCAGCTACAAACAAATATACTCCATCTGATATAAGTGTTGCAGCAACTTATGAAACTCTTATTGGTAATTCAGAATATACACTAAGTGGTTATTATAATTATGATCAAGAAAATGATCCAACTAAAATTGCAGCAACAGTTTCATCACCTTTATTAACTGATATTGATTTAGTAGCAGAAGCAGTTGGAGCTTATGATGGATCAGATATAAATTTTGAAGGAACGCTAGGTATTCAAATACTTAAAGATTTAGAGGATTTAGTTGATACCTCAATTACTATTATTGCTCAATATAATTATGATCAAGATGGAAAAAATTCTATACCCCTAGATACAACACACCAAGCAGCTGCATTAATATCAATTAGCACTCCTTATGATTTAAGTTATTCAGTTACTTCAATTAATTATCTAAATGAATCTAGCGATATACTTAATGGAAATATAAGATATAATGTCAGTGATGATATTTCAATCGATTTTGGATTAAACTATATATATGGACTAAAGAATACATTATCCCCATCCATAGGATTTACATTAGGACAAGGAGATTTTTGATGCATGCAAAAGTGTTAATAATAGAAGATGAAATTGAACTTTCTCAACTTGAATCATTATATTTAAAAAAAGAAGGTATTGAAACTCATTGTGTTGAAAGTGCTGAAGAAGGGTTAACCCTTCTTGATAAAACAAATTTTGACTTAATACTTCTAGATATTAACCTACCAGGCATTGATGGCTTTGAATTCTTGACAAAAATTAGAAAAGACATCCAAATTCCCATAATAATTATATCAGCGAGAGAATCGGATGAAGATATTATTATGGGCCTTGGAATTGGAGCAGATGAGTATGTAAAAAAACCTTTTGCTCCAAAAGTATTAGTTGCAAGAGTTAGAGCTATATTAAGACGCCAAAAACAAACTTCTCAATCTTTTGAAGATTCATCAATAAAATTTGATAATTTTGAATTAATTAAAAATAATTATTGTTTAAAAAAAGATGGGAAAATCATTCCACTTCCAATTAAAGCTTTTGAAATATTATCTTTTTTAATTGATAATCCTGGAAAAGTTTTATCGACACAAGAAATATATGACAATATATGGCAACAAGAGTTTGGAGATATTACAGCAGTAACTGTATATATTCAAAGAATTAGGAAGAAAATCGAAGACGATTATAGTAATCCTCAATATATTAAAACAATAAGAAGTAAAGGTTATTATTTTGAGAAGGAGAAATTGAATGAAAATAAAGAGAAATAATTGTTCAAATAGCTTAATTTTCTTTTTCGTACCACCTCTTCTCTTATCCTTTATACTAGTAATAGTTATTCCTTTAATAACTTTTTCTGATTTTTTTTCTCAGCATGAAAATATAACATTAGTTGAATTTATTCACAAAGATTTATTTACTTCTATTGATGATTTAAACAATTTAGAAAATTATGATGAATTAATAAAAGAAATAAACAATATTGAAATAAAAAAAAATGTGATAATAATAAAAGATGATAATCCTATCTTTTATTCAAATGAAATATTAAACTCACCTACTAATTCAATATCAAAAAAAATAACACTTTTAAATGGTGAAACATATATTGTAGATATAGCTTTCTCTTTGTTCTCTAAAAAAACTATAATATTTGGACTAATAATAAGGTATTTATTATTATTTATATGTATCTTATCTATTTATAGTATAAATCGAGTTCGAAAACATATTAATAATTTAAAAAAAGCTACTGATAACATTGCCTCAGGTGACTATGATACACCTATACGAAAAAGCAAAAAGGATAGTTTTGTATTTTTAGATAATTCATTAGAGAATATGAGGATTCAAATAAAAGAAGATAGACATCAACTGTCTAGATTCTTTGCAGGCGTATCTCATGATTTAAAAACACCACTAGCTTCAATTATCGGCTATACGCAAGCATTAGAAGACAATCTTGCTCAAAGTAAAGAAGAAGAAAAAACATATTTAAATATCATTCATGATAAAAGTCAAATTCTTGAAGATAGAATATCTTCACTTATTAACTATATAAAAATAAGTGATCAAGGATTTAAAACTGATTTAATAGAACAAGAACTATACCCATATTTAGATAATTTATGTAATCAAACTAGTATTGAATTAAGTTTAAAAGATATAGTCTTTGAATGGGATTTAAAATTTAATAAAGGCTATATGTGTAAATTTGATAAAGTTTTAATTTCAAGAGCAATAGAGAATCTAATTGATAATGCTATAAAATATGGAGATATTACAAAACCTCTAAAATTATTAGCAACACAGAGTTATGACGGTATTTTTATCTCATTAATCAATTATAACAAAAAAGAACTTTCTAAAGAAACAATATCTCACCTATTTGAACCTTTTTATCGTGGTGATAACAGTCGTAAGGGCAAAGGATTTGGATTAGGTTTAGCTTCAGTAAAATCAATAATTTCAAGTCATGGCTGGAAAGTTGAATCAAAATTAGATACTGATAATAATACAATAATATTTACAATAAACATACCCAATTATTAATCAATTACTTAAAAAATTAGAGAGAACTCTATAAAAATTATATTAGAAGTTAAAGTAGTTTTAATAAACTTCTTTAACTTCTATAATATTATGATAAGGGATTTAAGTTAATTATTTTTGAGTTTAAATTGAAATCCAATGCAAACCCAATTTTTTTATAATAATCATAAAAGGAACTATTAATCAATTTTTTAACATTTATTTATCATAGCTCGCTTTTAATTAGTAATTATTTTCTTATTAATTTACCGTTTTCATCATGATCTTTATCATATTGAATATTATGAGTATTATTATAACCAAGAGGGTTTCTAAAACCTAAAGGATTAACTCCAATATCATATTTTGATTTAATTTCTTCAATAAATTCTGAATAATAATTAGCAACACCATTTACAAGAGCTTCACCTTTTTCAGTTGTAGCTTCTTCAGGTCTACCAATAACACCATTTACAAGATCATCTTTTTCTGGTTGCGCAAAAGTACCTTCAAAATGATAAAATTGTCCAGCTTTTGATAACTCACCAGGAGCAATCTTCCATTTGCTATCTGTTAAACCTTCACAAGCACCTTCTTCAGCTAAATCCATATTCATTTTATCTGGATAAAGATAAAGACCTACTGAACTTTCAGCTTCATCAGCATGCCACATATAATTATTTAATACATTTTTATCATCACGAAGGAAATCATACCAAGTTGAAGAAACAGTAAAGAAACCTTCAATTCCTAATTCATGTACAGCAACAATTGTTGATGAAACTTGACCATGAGCAGAAATGATAACAAATTTATTGAAACCTGCATTAGCAGCACCACGAACAATATCTTTTAGTAAACCAATATGTGTTTCATATGTTAGTGGAATAGTTCCAGGCATACCCCAGTGATGATGTGGATGTGATCCATACATTGGACATGGTAAAATCATTGCACCGGTCTTTTCAGCTACTTTTTCTGCAATACCCATTGCATTATAAGTATCCATAGCACAAGGACAATGTGCTCCATGTTGTTCAATAGATCCAATAGGAAGTATAGCTACATCACATACATCTTTTGCATATGCAATATTAACATGTGCACTATTTTCTTCAAACCAAAGAGAATCTCTTCTATCTAATTTGAAATTAGTTTGTTTTTTCATAATTTTAACTCCTATATGCTTTTAGCATAATTTAATTTTTTTATTCTTAAGTTATTAACTTTTTTTAAAAAAAGTTAATAACTATAATTATCATTAAACAAAAATTCTATTATAAATAAAATTTATTATTTATTTTCTTTCATTTTCTATTTCAGTCATTACTAGATTGTAAACAGAATCACCACATTTAGAGATAATTGAATCTTGAATAGCATTATTCATTTTTTCACCTAATATATGACGTGTTTCTAATGGAACTTCATTTACTTCAATACCTAGACCAGGTAATAAATCTAAAGTTTCATTTTCAGCTTTAACAATTAATTCACGATCTAAATCAATAGCAACTTTAGCAGCATCTCTTATAATTTTTTGATCTTCAGGAGATAAATTATCCATAAAATCTTTATTTACATACCACAAGAAGTTAGTATATATATGTTGAGTTAGAGACCAATATTTTTGAGCTTCATAGAATTTAGCAGAATAAAAACTTGCTGTTGCACATTCTTGTCCATCAATTAAATGCTGTTGTAATGATGTAAATACTTCAGACCATGATAGATTTGATAAAGAACAACCTACTGATTCCCAAGCTTTTATTTGCATTGGAGACCAACCTCTAATCTTTAAACCTTCTACATCTTCAGGATTAACAATAGGGTTTCTACTATTTGAAAAGTTTCTGAAACCAATTTCCATATAACCTAAGCCATATAAATTCATTGGTTCTAAATATTTCATTAATTCAACACCAGCTTTTCCATCTAATACTCTATGGGCATGGGCTGCATCATCAAACATATAATATGAATCCCAAACCATAAATTCAGGTATTGTTTGAGTTAATAATGATGTAGCTGCAACACTCATTTGAATATCACCACGTCTTGCTTGTTCAAAAGTATCTTGAACACTACCTAATTGTCCTCCAGGAAAAATTTGAACGTCAATTCTACCATCACTTTTCTCAGAACAAACCTTCTTAAATTCTTCAAATGCTTCTTGAGCAGGAGTTGAAACATTGTTATCATGAGCAAGTTTTATAACGATATTTTCTGATGAACCTGCTGCTCCTTCTTCATTTTCTCCATTAGCAAATATGCTAGCTGCAACAACCATTAATACTATTAATAATGTTATTA
>CAZPTG010000168.1:0-5553 GCA_964589355.1 uncultured Spirochaetaceae bacterium | reverse complement strand
CTTGCATACATTAAATCTGGACCAGTTCCAGATTCAAGCTGTAATCTTAATGTTGCATTGTAATCTGCTGGATTAGTTGGTTTAAATTCAATTTCTACATTTGGGGCAACTTCTTTATATGCATCTAATAAATTATTCATTGCCTCAACATCATCAGCTCTCCATGACCCCATTGTTAGATTAACTTGATCTCCTAGTGTTTCTTCAGCTCCTGCTGCAAATACATTAGGGGAGATAATAATAAGTAAACTTAATAATACAAAAAACATCTTTTTTTTCATTTTTGTACACACTCCTTTTTTTTGTTATAAAACTATAAATATAGTATTAGGGGGCTTTATTTATTCTGTCAATGAAAAAACTTGAGAATAATTTAATTTTATTAATAAATTAGTTATTACTTATTTGTCGTTTTTTTATAATTAGTTATATTGTAAAGAAATATAAAATAATTTACGAGAAACTTAACAAAAGGATGTATAAATATTTTTAGTTTAATTATGTTTAGATTATATATTAAATTAAAGTTTATATTTTTTCATTGACAGAATAAATTAACTGTAGAATAATTACTATTGAAATAGAGGTATTAAATGGCAAACAGTCAATATCAGAAACTTATTAATTCAACTCAAATATTAAGAGAATTAAAAAGTGGACCTAAATCAAGAAATTATTTAGTAAAGAATTTGAATTTACAACCTTCAACAGTTACTTATACTTTAAAAAGATTAAAGGATTTTAATCTTGTTTTAGATAGTAAGAATATAAGTATTGATAATCATAAAAAGGGTAGAAAAAGTACAGAGATTATTTTAAATAAAGAAGCAGGAGTTGTATTTGGTGTTGATTTGTTAGTTGATGAATTTAAAATCATTATTTCATATATTGATGGATCCTTTTTTACTCAAATTGAAGAAGTTTTTAATGATATAATTATTACAGCTGAAAAAGGTTCAAAAGAGAGATTTTTCCAATGTATACGTTATGTCTTATCTACAATTGAGGCCAAATGTTGTAATACTAAAATATTAGGTGGTTGTATATCTCTTGCTGCTATAGTTGATTTTGATGGATTAACTTTAATAAGAAGTTTAACACATGCTATTACTAATGTTAGTGTAGAAGAAATTATTAAATCAAAAAACTATCCTGTTTATTTAGAAAATGATGCAAATTGTGCTGCAATTAAATATAGAAATAATAATTTAGATAGTTATTTATATTCTTTAGTTAGGACTTATTATAATCATAAATTACCAGATGGGGTTCCTGTCTTAGGTGTTGGTATGGGAGTTGTTATAAATGGACAGCTTTATAGAGGTTGGCAATCTAAAGCAGGAGAATTTGTTAATTTTGTATACCAAGAAGGCAAGCAAAATCAACAACTAGAAATAGATAACGATGAGTTGATGCAATTGAATAATAATCAAGCTAGTCTAAAACATTTTATAGATAATTATGTAAATAAGTTATTATATACAAATGCCCTTTTAAATCCTAGAACAATATATTTAGGTGGTGATTCTGAGATTTGGAATGCTAATATTTTAAAAAGTATTAGTAAAATATTTCCTGATAAAACAACTGATGATATTATTAATAATTTTTGTTTTACTTTTTTAGAAGATAGTGAAAATGATATAGCATATGGAGCAAGTCATTTAATGTTAGACTTTTTATTCCATATGCCATATTTAAATTCAACTATTAATACTTGGGAACAAAATGATTCCCCTTTATTAATAGGTATTTAGACTAATTTTTCAAAATCTTTTATTAATGTTTTAAAGTGTGATATCGCTTCAATTATAGGCTCTTTCTTAGACATATCAACACCAGCTAATTTAAGTGTATCAATAGGAAATAGAGAGCCACCACTTTTTAAGAAACTCATATAATTGTTTAAATCTGTATCATTACCATTTAATACTTTTTTGCTAAGAGCTATTGCAGCTGAAATACCAGTAGCATACTTATAAACATAATAAGATGAATAGAAATGAGGAATTCTAAGCCCTTCCATATCACTAAGATCAAGAAGCTCAACATTGTCACCAAAATAAAATTCTAATAGTTTTCTATATTCACTTCTCATTACATCAACAGTTATAGCTTGTCCTTCTTGAGCTAATTTATGCATTATATGCTCATATTCAGCAAACATAGTTTGTCTAAAAAGTGTTGCAATGATATCATCAATTTGTTTTCCTATTATATAGGCTTTTTCTTTATTATCTTTAGCATTTTCAATCAAGTATTTTGCAAGAAGTTGTTCATTAAATGTTGATGCAACTTCAGCCTCAAAAATGGTATAATTATGATTGAAATAATTGTTATTTTTTGCGCTATAAAAAGAGTGCATTGAGTGTCCACCTTCATGAGCCATTGTGAAAATATCTCTTAAATCATCTTCATTATAATTTAATAAAATATATGGGAAACTTGTATAAGTTCCACTTGAAAAAGCACCACTTCTTTTGCCTTCATTTTCATATTTGTCTACCCATCTATCACTTGTTAAACCTTTTTTCAAAGTTGAAGTATATTTTTCACCTAGTGGTTTAAGAGCTTTTATTATTAAATCTACAGCTTCATCATAAGTGTGATGAGTTTCAATTCCTTTTACTAAAGATGTATAAACATCGTAGTGTTTAATTTTTTCTTTATTCATTAGTTTTGCTCTAAGACCATAATATTTATGAAGAACATCCAATCCATTATGAACTTGTTCAATTAAATTATCATATACTTGTTCATCTACATTATCATTATATAATTTTTTAGCTCTTGTTGATTTATAATCTCGTACATTTGAAGAGAAAATGTCTTGTCTGATAGAGGTTTCATAAACATTAGCAAGTGTATATTGATGATCTTCATATACTTTATAAAGTTGATTATATGCTTTTTTTCTAATTTCTTCATTTTCATCTTTTAAAAAGAGAGAAAAAGTAGATTGAGTTAAAGGTTTATTATCAATTTCACCAAATTTGAAATCTACATTAGTTAAGTCACTAAATATCTTACTAGCTTTAGACCCAACTTCCATTTGAGCAGCTAATATTTTTTCAGATTTTTCATCAAGTATGTGATCTTTTTGTCTTTTTAATCTAAATAATGTAACTTTTAAATCTTCAAAATCTTTATCTTCTAAATATTCATTAAATTTTTCATCTTCTAGTGATAATATTTCACTATCCCAAAAAGCTAATGAAGAAACATATTTTGTATATACACTTGTAACTGCACTCATCATTTTAAGATTATCAACATCACTAGAATCTGAGGAAGCTTTTAATTGTGCATATTGAAATAAATTTTCTAATTCAATATCACTATCTTTCATCCAATTATATGCATTTAATAAATTTTCTTTTGAAGTAATTAAATTACCTTTTAGACTTTCAGCTTCTTGGATTCTTTTATTCTCAAATTCTTTTAATTTATTATAAAAGTCCTCGTTATCTTTAAAAAGCGGAGTTAAATCCCAAGTATCTTTTGTATTTATTTCATTTCTTTTCATTGTTTTAATCCTTATTTTATATTCTCTAGTATATTATTCATCTTTTTAGCAGCTTTACCTCTATGAGAGTATAAGCCTTTAGTATCTTTATCAATTTCAGCCATAGTTTTGTCTAACTCCGGTAGAAAAAATACAGGATCATAACCAAATCCATCTACACCAAATTGCTCTTTTGTAATTAATCCTTTTACTTCTTCAGTTACACTATATATTCTATTAGGAGATATATAAGCAACTAGAGTGCAAACAAAGCTAGCATTTCTATTTGTTTCATTTTTTAAATTGCTTAAAAGATATTCATTTCTTTCGCTGCTTTCTAATATTCTATTAAATACATCGCTACCATATCTTGCAGTCTTTACTCCAGGTTTATTATCTAATGCTTCTACACATAATCCAGAATCATCTGCAATTATAGGCATTTTTAAAATATCATAGAGAGCTTTTGCTTTGATAAGTGCATTTCCTAAAAATGTTGGAGCATTTTCATCTACTTCAACCATATCTGTTGCTTTGATCAAATTAATATTTGGCATCAAAGTCTTTAATTCATGATACTTGTGATCATTTGTTGTTGCTAAAATAAAATCCATAAATTAAAGATACAATTAGAATAAAAACAAGACAAGTAAATACTTAATATTTTAATAATTTTCTTGCAAAATAAAATATTCAATGTTTTACTATTTATGTAGAGTTTAATAAATTGAACAAAAAGGAAAATATAATAAAAATATTGTTTGATTTATAATTATTAATTTTTTTGAAAATTAGTAATAAGGGAGGTCTCTATGATAAGAAAAACACCCTTATATGAAGAACATGTTAGATTGAATGCTAAAATGGTTGAATTTGCAAACTTTTTATTACCAATTAGATATTCCTCAATTGTAGATGAGCATCTAGCAGTTAGGGAAGGTGTAGGGATTTTTGATGTTTCTCATATGGGAGAAATAATTGTTGAAGGCAATAATGCTATAGCTTTTTTAAATAAATTGATTTCAAATAATATTGAAAAAATAAAATCATCAAGAATTAAGTACTCGCTATTTATTAGTGAAAGAGGAACAATTATTGATGATTTTTTAATTTATTGCATTAGTGATACTAAGTTATTATTAGTTGTTAATGCTATAAATAAAGATAAAGATTTAAATTGGTTGAATGATAATAAAGAAGATGGAATCTCTATTATTGATAAAAGCTTAAATTATGCCCAAATCGCAATTCAAGGTCCTAAATCAAAAGAGATAATGTTAGCACTAACAAGTGAAAATAATTTACCAATAAAATATTATTCATTTATAGAAAAAGCTCTGATAATAAATCATCAAGTTTTAATATCTAAAACTGGTTATACAGGTGAAGAGGGCTATGAGATATATGCAAAAGATAATGCAATAAAAGATATATTTAATACTTTAATCTCTTTAGGGGCCACCCCTTGTGGCTTAGGCTCTAGAGATACTCTTAGACTAGAAGCTTCTATGCCTCTATATGGATATGAAATGAATGAAGATATATCTCCTCTAGATACTGCTTTAGAACATTTTTGTGATAATAATAAGCCAAATTTTATAGGCAAGTCTAATGTTTATGATAAAGGTTTAACTAGAATTGGTTTAATAAATTTAGATAAAGGAATTATAAGAGAAAATATGGAAGTCCTTTATAAAGATAAAATAATAGGTAAAACAACAAGTGGTACTTATTTGCCATACTTAAAAGCTTCTTATGCAATGGCAATTATTGATAAAGAATATTCTAAAGAAGAAACTATATTAGATGTTAAAATAAGAAATAGATTTGTAAAAGCACAAGTTGTTGCTTTACCATTTTATAAAAGAAAAAAGTAGGAGAGGGGTGTTATGGAAAAAGAATTATTGTTTGCTCAATCCCATGAATGGGTACGATATATCAATGAGAGTGAAGCCTATATTGGTTTAAGTTCTTATGCTATTAAGCAATTAGGGGATATTGTTTATGTAAATATTGAGGGAGAAGATGTAGACATTAAAGATGTTTTA
>CAZPTG010000167.1:0-5567 GCA_964589355.1 uncultured Spirochaetaceae bacterium | reverse complement strand
AAAATCAGTAGAATACGTTTTTTGAAGAATTGCATTACCAGTATATTTTTCATTTTGCAACATGCTTTTAATAGTAGAACCATACTATTTAATAGTTCCTCTAACATTTTTAACTTTTTTCTCTTCTAACTCTTTTGCAATTGCATTAGGGGCTATACCTTGTAAGTATCTTGAATAAATATATCTAACTATAGTTGCGTCTCTTTCATTAATTACAATATTACCATTATCATCCTTTTTGTAGCCAAGAAAGCTACCATAAGACTTTTTTACTTTCCCCTCTTCGAATCTCTTTCTTATCCCCCAGGTACAATTCTCTGATAGGGATCTAGATTCTTCTTGAGCAAGGGAAGACATTATTGTAATTAGTAATTCCCCTTTACTATCAAGTGTCCAGATATTTTCTTTCTCAAAATAGATTTCAATTCCTTTCTCTTTTAATTTTCTTACTGTTGTTAAACTGTCTACTGTATTTCTAGCAAATCTACTAACACTTTTAGTTATAATTAAATCAATCTTTCCATTAAGAGCATCTTTTACCATTGATTTAAAGCCTTCACGCTTTTTAGTACTAGTTCCTGATATTCCTTCATCTGTATAAACCTTTACAAAATCCCATTCATATTTATTTTTAATAAAAGAAGAATAGTATTTAAATTGTGTTTCATAACTTGATAATTGCTCTTTATTATCTGTTGAACTCTAACTGATTCTTTAATATTTATATTAATATTATCACCAAATATTAGTATATAATTTATAAATGTAAGACAATGTAGTATATATGTAAGCAAATATATTTACAATTCAGTCATATCATATTATATTCTAAGTACAAGGAGAAACAAAATGAATAATAAAGCAAGCATAACCGTTAGAACAGATATACAAGCTAAAAAGGATGCTCAAAGGATTCTTTCTAGTTTAGGCCTTGATATGAGTACAGCAATAAATATTTTTTTGAGACAAGTTATTCAAGAAGAAGGCATTCCCTTTAAAGTTGTTCTAAAACAACCAAATCAAACTACTTTAAAAGCTTTAAGTGAAACACAAAATGATAAAGACTTAAAAGGACCTTTCGATTCTGTAGAAAAATTAATGAACGACTTAGATGCTTAAAATTAAATATCATAGTCAATTTAAGAAAGACTATAAAGCAGCCTTGAAAAGTGGGAATGATAAAGAAGACTTTATTCGTATAATTACACTTTTAGCTAAGCAAAAGCCTTTACCACAAAAATATAAAGATCATCAATTAACAAACTCAAAACATTTTAAAAACATGAGAGAATGCCATATAAAACCAGATCTATTACTAATATATAAAATAGAAAACGATAATTTATGTCTATCATTAATTAGAACAGGAAGTCATAGCAAATTATTTAAAAAATAAGCAGAACAATTTAATTACATATAAAAATTAGATTATTCTAAAAATACCTTTTATAAATAGAACACAGGTTTACACGATTACTAGTAGGGGGCTTGAGATCCATGCAAATTAACCTAATGTAAAAAGACAGCTATTATTTAATTTCTTATAATAAAAGAAATTATAATAACTGCATTATGGTATCAACGATGTGTACTTAAATGCCTAGGACAAGATTTGAACTTGCACAGTTATAAAACTACTTGGATCTGAACCAAGCGCGTATACCAATTTCGCCACCTAGGCATAAAATAATCAATATTATTCAGAAATATTAAATTTAGAATACAAAAAAACATATAAAGTTTAAAGTGGACCAAATTATAATTAAAATATAAATATGTAAAACTTTTTATCAAATTCACTTGATTGAAAATTGAATGCAATATAGTGTTAGGTTTATGAGTATTAGAGTGTTATTTTTAGGAGAAATAGTAGGCCGTCCTGGCACTACATAATAAAAAAATTACTAAAAAAAGAAATAAAATCACGAAATATAGATTTAGTAATTGCCAATGGTGAAGGTGTAACTAATGGCTTTGGTATTGGGAAAAATCATTCAATAATGATACACAAAGCTGGAGTTGATGTAATTACTGGTGGTGAAAAAATTTACTATAAAATAGATATGGTTGATTTTTTAGATAAAAATAGTTTTATAATTCGACCTGTAAACTACCCCGCTAATAACCCAGGCAAAGGTATAAAATATTTAACAATTAACGAGAAGAAAATTGCTATTATAAATTTATTAGGCAATAGTGACTTTCCACGAACACACTTATCAAACGCATTTTTAGTTGCAAAAAGTTTAGTTGAAAAATTAAACCAAGAACAAGATATTATATTGGTTCAATTCCATGCATCAACAACTGCTGAAAAAAATACTATGGGACATATGCTAAATGGAAAAGCTACAGCTGTTGTAGGCACCCATTGTAAAGCTATTACCAGTGATGCAAAAATATTAGATAAAGGAACAGCATATATTACTGACAATGGTATGGTAGGATCTACTTTAAGTGTTGGAGGCTTTGATTCTTCTGTTGAAATAAAAAAATTTTTAAATGCAATTCCTGCACGTTCAAAAGAAAGTTGGGAAAGATTACAAATGCAAGGTGTAATTGTTGATATTGATGAAGATACTAATAAAGCAAATAATATAGAAACAATTTTATTAGATTTAAAATTAGAAGAAGAAGAAAAATAATATGTATGAAATAGTTGAAGTTGTTAATAATATTGATAATAAATTTGTTGAAGTCACTTGTCCTCCTTCTACATGCACAGGTTGTAATGGATCAATGTTTTGCAACCTTAAAGGAAAAACTTTTAGTGCAAAAGTTCCCAATGATTTTGAGAAAATAAATATAGGAGATAGAGTAAAAATATATTTACCTCCAGCTAGAACAATTTCGACCTCCTTTATTACCTTAATGATACCACTTTTAATGTTTCCTCTTTTTTTTATACTTTCACCCTTTGATAGTGAAGGTTATAAATTTCTTTTAGGTATATTTGGTGTTATGCTAGGATTTATAGCAGTTGGAATTTATTTTTATTTTTCAAAAAATAAATATTATCCAAAAGTTGTAGAAAAAATAAGCAATTAATTAAAAAAGGGGTAAAGAGTTGTATGAAATACAAATGTATTATTATTTCAATAATATTAATATTATTAAGCTCTTGCTCCTTTGTAAACAACAACAATTCAAATAAATCATCTACAATTGAACATCCTGATTTAAAATTAACAAATGCCAAATATAAAGTTAATTTATCAAAAGAAACTCAAATAAAGTTTATTTCTGATAATATCGAATTTTACAACAAAAAAAATCTTTCATACATTAATAATGTCAGTTTTTCAGTTACCAACAACAAAAATGAAATAATTGCAGAAGGATCTTCTGATAAAATAGAAGTAAATACAAAAACTAATAACCTTTTCCTATCTAAAAATGTAATTATAAAAATAAAAAACCCTCAGTTGAATATAAAATGTGATAAAATAAATTGGAATAATAAGAATAGAACATTAAATACAGATAATGAAGTTTTTATTGAAAGTGAATATGGAATTTTTGAAGGTGTTGGATTTTCAGCAAACCTTGATACTAGATATTTTGAATTTAAAGAACTTAAAAAAGGAGAACTTTTTGAAAAAAACAATTAAAATATTATTAACTTTTTTATTATTCGCTTCTTCCCTTTTTGCTTCAACAATTAGCTTTTCAGCAGGTTATACAACACTTTCTATGAAAGAAGGTAATCAAAATGTTTCTTTAAGTAACGGCTCAAAAGTTACACTAGATAATTTAGACATTTCTGCTGATCAAATAAATCTTAGTGGAGAAGATTATAAATATATTGAGTGTATAAACTTTGTAAAATTTATAGATAAAGAAAATGAAATTACACTTCGCTGTTCAAATCTTAAATTTAACCAAGATAATCAAACAATAATAATTAATGGTTGGTGCGAGATAGATGATAAAAAAAATAATATTTATGCAACATCCTCATATCTTGAATATAATCTAGAAAATAAGATATTAGATCTAATGATTGAAGTTAAATTATTACATGACAGTGATAATAAAATAATGAAATGCTCAAGTGATAGCCTAAGATTTGATCTGAAAAACAATATTTTAGCACTTCTAGGAAGTTCTCAAGTTTTATGGGATTCTAATACATATAAAGCACAAGCTATGACAATCAATTTAAACAACAATGATATATCAATGGATGGTAATATTGAGGCTAATATTACATCAAATTAAATATTTTCCCACTAGAAAAACTACACTTTATTACATAGTAGTTTTTATTATTGCATGCTATAATAGATGAAAAAGTTTATTGGAGGCGGTCAATAAATTGGCCTAATTGAGTTATGAAGCATATCCTCACCATTGTAAATCTCGAAAAATACTATGGAAAAAAACATGTAGTAAAAAAAATATCTTTTTCCATGGAAAGTGGCCAAGTGATTGGATTACTAGGCCCAAATGGTGCAGGTAAAACAACAACATTTTATATGATTGTTGGTTTTATAAATTCGAACAGTGGAAAGATTTTTTTAGATGAAAGAGAAATTACTTCTCTAGCTATGCACAAAAGAGCAAAAGCTGGATTATCATATCTACCACAAGAAGCTTCAATATTTAAAAAATTAAGTGTAGAAAATAATATAAAATTAGTTATTCAAAATAGAGATGATTTAGATAAAAAAGATAAAGATAATTTACTTAATAAATTATTATATGATTTCGGCTTAGAAGATTTAAAAAAACAACCTGGATATACATTATCTGGAGGAGAAAGGAGGAGGACTGAAATTGCAAGAGCTCTTGCAACTAATCCACACTTTCTATTATTAGATGAACCATTTGCTGGAATTGACCCAAAAGCTGTTAGTGATATTAAAGATATAATAAAAGATTTAAGTAATAAAGATATTGGAATACTATTAACTGATCACAATGTTAGAGATACTTTGTCAATTACACATATATCTCATATTATAAATAATGGATCAGTATTAACTAGTGGTGATAAAAAGGCTTTATTAAAAAATGAGAGTGCTAAGGAAATCTATTTTGGATCAACTTTTGAGGAGGAAAACTAATGGGACTTTCATTAGAACTTGGAACTAAACAAACTTTATCATTATCTCCTCTTATGTTACAAAGACTTGAAATGTTAGCTCTACCATTAACAGAGTTACAAAGTAAAATACAAGAAGCTGTTGAAAGCAATCCAGCTTTAGATATACCAAACTCTGTTGATCAGTCTTTAGATAATATAAGAAGTGAAATACCTCAAAAAACAAAAAAAGATGATTTCTCTGATTCTTCTGCTTATGGCTCAGATTATCAAGGGGTATATGATAGTGAAGCAAGTGATAGAAAACAAAAATTTATTGAAAATACGCTTAGTACATCAAAAACACTAATTGAACATTTTTTAGAAACTTTACATCTTGATAAACTTAGTCAAGAAGAAACAGAAATGGGTGAATTATTAATTTCTAATCTTGATACAACAGGTTTTAATAGCCTAGAACCAGCTCAATTAATTGAAAGTAATTTAAATAGTGAATATTTAAATTCTCTAAATAATGAAA
>CAZPTG010000166.1:0-5611 GCA_964589355.1 uncultured Spirochaetaceae bacterium | reverse complement strand
TTTTGCTCAAGTAGCATATGGCTCTTATGAAGAATTAGTTAAAGATAAAAATATAGATTTAGTATATATTGCCACTCCTCATTCTCATCATGCAAAACTAATTGAATTGGCAATTAATAATAACAAAGCAGTATTGTGCGAAAAAGCGTTTACTACAAATATAAAAGAAGCAAAAAAAGTTATAGAATTATCACATGAAAAAAATGTGTTTTTAGCTGAAGCAATTTGGACTAGATATTTGCCCTCTAGATTTATAATTGAGCAATTGTTAGAAAGTGGTATTATAGGAAATATTAGTTTTGTTGATTCTAATTTAGGCTATAAAGTTGCAGATAAAGAAAGAATATTAAAAAAAGAGTTAGCAGGTGGTGCTCTTTTAGATTTAACTGTGTATCCAATTAATTTTACTTGTATGTTTTTTGGAACAGATATAAAAAAGATTAATTCAACTGTTGTAAAAATGAAAACCGGTGTAGATGGAATTGAGAATGTAAATTTTATCTATAATAATGGAATATTGGCAACTATGAATACAAGTGTTTATTCTCGACTTAACCGTAAAGGTGTAATTTATGGAACAAAAGGATTTATTGAAATTGAGAATATAAATAATCCAGAGAAAATAAGTATTTATAATGAGAATAATGAATTAGTTGAAGAAATCTTACCCCCAGAACAAATAACAGGCTTTGAATATCAAATAAGAGCTTGTTTAGAGGCAATAGATGAAGGCTTTATTGAAGCAAAACAAATGCCTCATAGTGAGATATTAAAAATGATGGGCATAATGGATCAACTTAGAGAAAGTTGGGAAATTGTATTTCCTTGGGAAGAAGGAAAAAACTAATATTTGGTTTTGTAAAAGTTTTTATTTTGTTTTATAATTAAAGGCATATAATATAGGAGGTATATAATGCAATATATTGGATCCCTTGATCAAGGGACTACTTCAACAAGATTTATTATTTTTAATTCAGAGGGAGAGATAGTATCTTCTCATCAATTAGAGCATAAACAAATTTTTCCAAAACCAGGGTGGGTTGAACATAATCCAAATGAAATTTGGGAAAACTGTGAAAAATGCATAAAAGGGGCATTGTCTAAAGCTAGTTTAAAAGGTTCTGATATTGAAGGAATAGGAATTACTAACCAAAGGGAAACTGTAATAGCTTGGAATCCAAAAACTGGAAAAGTATGGTATAATGCAATTGTTTGGCAAGATTTAAGAGGATCAGATTATATAGATAGTCTTGAGGAAAAGATTGATGCAAAATGGTTAGCAGAAAAATCAGGTTTAAGATTGAGTCCGTATTTTTCAATAAGTAAAATAGTTTGGTTATTAGATAATGTAGAGGGCTTAAGAGAAGCTTGTGAAAATGGAGATGCTGTTTTAGGTACAATTGATACTTGGCTTACTTGGAATTTAACTAATCGAGAAGTTTTGATAACGGATGTTACAAATGCTTCACGATATGTTTTAATGAATATTAATACATTAAAATGGGATGATGAATTGTTAGATGCTTTTAATATCCCAAAAATAGCTTTACCAAAAATTGTTCCATCAGCAGGTGAAATATATGGTTACACTAAAGAAGATAGTGTTTTAGGAGCAAAAGTACCTGTATGTGGTATATTAGGAGATCAACAAGCAGCATTATTTGGTCAAGCATGCTTTACTCAAGGTCTAGGTAAAAGTACATATGGTACAGGGTGTTTTTTATTAGTAAATACTGGGGAAAACGCTTGTATTTCTGAAAATGGATTATTAACAACTGTAGCATATCAAATTGGAAATCAAAAACCTAATTATGCGCTTGAAGGCTCAATTGCCGTTGCTGGAAGTCTTGTTCAATGGGCAAGAGATAGTTTAGAAATAGTATCTAATCCTAAAGAATTAGATGAATTAGCAGCGAGTGTTGAAGATTGTGGTGGTGTTTATATAGTTCCAGCTTTTAGTGGATTATTTGCTCCTTATTGGAGAAGTGATGCTAGAGGTGTAATTGCTGGGTTAACAGGATTCGCTACTAGAGCTCATTTATGTAAAGCAATATTAAATTCAACAGCATTTCAAGCATATGATATTTTCCAAACAATGGAAAAAGATTCTTCAATATCAATGAAACAATTAAAAGTCGATGGAGGTTTAACAAATAGTAATCCATTGATGCAATTCCAAGCTGATTTATTAGGTATTCCAGTTATTCGACCAAAAGTTGTAGAAACAACTGCTTTAGGTGCTGCCTATGCGGCAGGAATAAGTGTAAATATTTTTGATTCATTAGATGATTTAAGTAAACAATGGAAAGAAAAGAAACGTTGGCAACCTAATATGTCTGATGAAAATAGAGAGTTAAGACTAAAAAAATGGAAAAAAGCTGTATCTAAGACTTTAAATTGGGTTAGCGATGATGAAGGTTGTTTATAACTTTTTAAAAATAAAGGAATTTTATGGAAAATTATTTTAATATCACAGTTATAAATGTTATAAAAAGTGTTATAGAAGTTAGTTTTTTAGCTTGGGCTTTTTATCAATTTTATATGGCTTTAGATAGAACAAAAATACAAAGAATGCTTAAAATGATTTTTTATGCATTTGCAGCGTATGGTATTAGCTATATTTTACAATTAAATATTTTAATAAAAATATTTAATGTAATAGCGATTCCTTATTTAGTTTTTTTGTGTATAGTTTTCCAAGCAGAGCTTAGAAGGTCTTTTTTAACTGAAGGGTTAGGGAAAACAAGATTAAAGCTCAGCTCAATCAATAATTATTCAGACCAAATTGATATTGCCTTAAACGCATGTTCAGTTTTGCAAAGTAAAAGACGTGGGGCACTTTTAGTGTTCTCACGTCGTGATAGTTTAAATTCTGTAATTAGTTCAGGTACAATATTAAATGCTGATTTATCAATGCAATTAATATTAACTGTTTTTGATCATGATACACCTTTACATGATGGTGCGATGGTCATACAAGAGGGGAAGATTAAATCAGCAGGTTGTTATTTACCTTTGAGTGAACAAACAGATATTAAAAAAACTTTTGGAACTAGACATAGAGCAGCTTTAGGTATTTCTGAAGAAACTGATTCTATTGTTATTGTTGTTTCTGAAGAAACTGGTGCAATAACATTAGCATATAATGCTAGATTATTTTATGATTTAGAAATTGATAATATCAAAAGAGTATTATTAACTTGGTTTAGCAATAAAGATATTTCTGAAGAAAGGGAAGATAAAGAAGATGAAAGATAAGATATCATTGTATTTATTTGATAATTGGAAACCTAAATTAATAAGTTTAATTTTAGCTTTATGTGTTTTTTCTTTTTTTTATTATTTCAACCATTCTTCTAGAAAGGTTACAGTTCCAATCGAAGTAGTTCTTCCTCTTGATTATGAGGCAGAAAGTTTAATCCCCGATTCTATCGAGTTGAAAATAATTGGAGACAATAATATTATTTATTTAATTGATCCAAATTTAATTGTTCCAGTGGTTGATTTTTCTAATGTAAAAAGAGAAGGTATATCAAAAAGAAATGTGGTTTTAAGTTATAATGAGGATATGTTTTCTAAAGGTAAAATAAATGTTGTTACAAATCCAGAGGTAATAAAAATTTCTTTTAAATTAAAGGATTGAATTTTGAATGATATTGGAATAGATGTTGTAAATATAGATAGAATCTCAAAATTAAGTGATCACGCTGTTAATAGATTATTTAATAAAGAAGAAGTTAGTAAAGCAAAAAAAATAGAAAATCAAAAAGTACGAAATGAATATCTTGCAGGTCGATTTGCTGCAAAAGAAGCTTTAGCAAAAGCTTTAGGTGTAGGCTTTACAAAACTAATTCCCTCTGAAATATTAGTAACTAATTTAGAAAGTGGACAACCTAAAATTGTACTAGAGGGAAAAACTTTTGATATTTATAGAAATTATAATATGAAAGTTTCTATAAGTCATGATTATCCTTGTGCAGTTGCTGTTGTTATAGTTGAGGAAATTAATGGCTAGAGTTGATTGGAGAAGACCTCCTTTATTAGATTTAGAAGATGGAAAAATAAGATATAAAATGGTAGTATCTTATGATGGTAGAGCTTTTAACGGATGGCAAACTCAAAAAAATGGGATAGGTGTTCAACAAGCAATTGAAAAAGCTTTAAAGAAAATGCTTAATGAAGATATAAAAGTTATTGGTTCAGGACGAACAGATAGTGGTGTTCATGCTATGGGGCAAGTTTGTCATTTTGATATAATTGATAAAAATATTCCAGCTATAGCTTTTTTAAATGTAGTCAATTGTAATCTTCCACCAACAATAAGAATATTAGATTGTTCAAAAGTTGATGGGACTTTTCATTCACGATACACAGCATATGCAAGAAAATATCGTTATTATATGAAAAGAGAAAATGAAATGACTGCTGTAGATAATGGATTTGTAGCAAAATTAAAAAAATTTCCTTCAATTGATTTGCTTAATGCTTATGCAAAAAATATTGTAGGGACTCATGATTTTACAACTTTTGTTGCAAGTAAAGATATGAGTCCTTCAAAATGTCGTGATATATATGAAAGTTATTGGGAAATTGAAAAAGATAGATGGGGTTATGAAATTTTAGTATATACTATTTGTGGAAATGCTTTTTTATATAAAATGGTAAGATCGTTAGTTGGAACACAAATTGATTTTGCAATTAAAAATAAATCCAATGAAGAATTTAAAAAGGCATTAGAAAGTAAAAATAGAAAAATGGCAGAAAGGACAGCAAATCCTAATGGATTATTTTTGTTAGAAGTTTCATATGATGAAGAAGAATATAAATGGTTTGAAGATACAGCAATTCCATTATCAAATAGGAAATAGATAAATGAAAGATAATCATATCGAAAAATTAATAGATATACTTGATAGCTCTAAAGTTGCTTTTGGTGATGATTATTTATCTAAACCTAAAAAAGAAGACATTAAAGTCTTAAAACAAAATAAAACAACAAATTTTAAGAAGAGATAT
The DNA here is from genome assembly GCA_964589355.1 of uncultured Spirochaetaceae bacterium. Lineage (GTDB taxonomy): Bacteria > Spirochaetota > Spirochaetia > Sphaerochaetales > Sphaerochaetaceae > Pleomorphochaeta. The sequence goes on along the minus strand of CAZPTG010000166.1, from coordinate 595 downwards.
TTAGAAAAAAGAAAACAACAAGAAAAAGAAAAATCTAGTAATAAGATAGAGATTCCTTCAAATCAGAATAAAAAAGAAATAGATAATCTATCTTATAATGAGTTAGAAGGATTAGTTCTAAATTGTAATAAATGTTATGCTTCTTCTATTAGAAAAAGTATCATTTTTGGAAAAGGTGATATAAATCCTAAGCTTATGGTTATTGGAGAAGGTCCAGGTCGTGAGGAGGATATTCATAATGAAATATTTGTTGGAAAAAGTGGTCAGTATTTAAAAAATTGGTTAGCTGCAATTAATTTATCTTTTGAAAAAGATGTATATCTTTCAAATATTGTAAAATGTTTTAGCAATTCAAATCCAACAAAAGAGATTGTAAATTCTTGTAAACCTTATCTTGATAGGCAAATTGAATTAGTTAAGCCCAAAGCAATATTAATTTTAGGAAAGATTGCAGCTAATAATTTATTAGATAAAAACTCTACAATGAAAGATTTAAGAGGTAATATTTATACATATAAAAAAATACCTTGCATAGTTACTTATCATCCTGCTGCAGTTTTAAGAAATCCACAATGGAGAGCTCCAGTTTGGCAAG
>CAZPTG010000165.1:0-5650 GCA_964589355.1 uncultured Spirochaetaceae bacterium | reverse complement strand
TATCGCCAGAGCGTATTATGCGAAACTGGAGTACAATAAAAACAATCCGGCACATCCAAAACCTTTGCTATTAGTACCTCCTGAAAAAGTAAAAACTTTTACCCAAAATTTTAAACTCCCTTTTGGAAACGAAGCAGAACGTAAAAAGTCAGGAGAATTAAAGTTTAATAATGATGCCATTGTTATTGTATCAGATATGTTACTAACCGGCTATGACTGCCCTATAGCTTCGTGCCTGTATATAGATAAATCTTTAGCCGAACATACCTTATTACAAGCCATTGCAAGAGTAAACCGTTCAAAAGAAGGTAAGAGTGCAGGTTATATTATGGATTATTTTGGCATTACTGAAAACCTGATACAAGCCCTTGAAATATACTCAGGAGATTTAAATCGTGATGATATTATGCGTGATTTATCGGAAGAATTTGCCCGGTTAGAATTACATCATGCTAAACTGATTGATTTTTTTAAATCCCTAAAAATTGACCGGAGATATGAAACAGAACGATGGGTTGATTCTGCGATTGTTTACCTGGAACCATTAGACCTGAGAGACCAGTTTATAGACCTTTTAAAGAAGTTTAATACATCCATTAGCATAATTCTCCCCGACCAGTTTGCATTAAAATATCAGCCCGATTTTAAGCTTTTTAACAGATTGAAAGCAGAACTAAAAAACACCTATCCCGATAGTGAAGTAAAAATTACCGATGAAGAAAGCAAAAAGCTTCAAGACATTATTGATGAACATTTAAAATCGGAAGGTGTAGAGAATCTGCTTCAAGAACCCTTCTCAATATTTGACAAAAAGAAATTTAAAGACCATCTGGAATCTACAACAGGAAATGCTATTGAGCTAAAAATTAAAAACAACCTTAAATATACCATAAAAGCAGGAATGGATAAAGACCCTGATTTTTTTAAACCTTTGGCAGACAGATTAGAAAAATTAATTCAGGAAAGAAAAGAAAACAGAATTACACAGCTTGATTACCTTGAACAAATGTGGAATATAAACGAAACGATAAAAAATAAAGATGCCGAAGGAAAAAGCAAAGGTTTTGTTACTGAACGGGAAATAGCTGTATACAATACCATGAAAACCATTTTTACTGACGATTCAGAAAAAGCCACCAAAGCCATATTTGAAAATATAAAAGAAGAATTAAACATTATCGACTGGAAAGGAAAAAAATCGGTTAGAACAGCTATACGCAATAAGATAATGCATATTTTAATGGTTAAAATGGAACGAGCAGAAGCACGAGAAAAAGCTTCTGAAATAGTTGAAACCCTTAGGAAAAACTAACCATGCCAATTGTATACTACGGAAAACAGGAAATAGTTTACCAAATTCAAATTAACACAAAGCTAAAATCGCATTATATTACGATTGATAAAGAAAATGGTATAATTCTAAAAGGCAAGCCCGTTAAACCAGAAACAGCCGACCAGCTTGTATTAAAAAAAGCAAAATGGATTATTGATAAAATAAATAAGCTTAAGCATATAAATCTGGAAGATATTGTTACGGGCTCAAGAATTCAATACCTGGGAAAAAGGTTTTATACCTCGGTGTATGCTAAAAAAGATTTGGAAAAAGCGTATGTGGAATTTAATTACTCCAGATTCAAAATTTATATCAATCCGGATTGGAATAATCCACAAGAACATATTCAGTCTGCATTGGATTTATTTTATAAACAGAAAGCCGATGAAAAAATAAGTCCAAGATTGGAGAAATTGGCAAAAAAAACCAGGCTCCAATACAAAAGCTTAAAATATAAAAAGCTGGCCACAAAATGGGGAAACTGCAAACCAGATAATACTATTATAATAAACTACGAAGCCGTAAAGCTACCCTTTGATTTAATTGATTACCTGATAATACACGAACTTTGCCATACCAAAATAAAAAACCATTCGAAAGAATTTTGGGCATTAGTATCAAAATACCTGCCCAACTACAAAACCCTTGACGAAAAGATGAGTGGCATGGGATTGTAATTGTATTTAAAATTAAAATGGCTGTTATCTTCTTTTTCTTTTATTTTCAATTAATAAGTCATATTTAATTGGACGTCTTATTAATAAAATAATATTACCCTTGACCAATTTATAAAATACCCTTTTTGCTCCAAATTGTTGTGAACTCATCTTTAAAACTTCAGATTTTAAAAAAGGCTCTTCAGTAAACTGATTATTATACCATTCAAAGACAGTAAATACATTAGTCCATTTTGTAAAATTAGAAAAACCAACATAACCTATAGCTGTCTTATAATAATTAGAAATTAATGTTGAACCTGCTTTTCTTTCACCTGATAAAGTAATCTGTAAAATAGTTTTATATCCCTTGTCATGTAAAAACTTTTTAACTTTTTCTCCACTATTACAATTTTCACAATTTAAATCGAAAAAATCTATTGCATCTATACCAACTTCTGCAAATTCTTTTTCAATAATTGATTTAATTTTTTCATCTTCAGTATTAATAAAATAAACCAGTTTTTTAATTAATTTTGGCGTATAATCATTATGTTTATAAGCATATGCATTTGAACTTGCAATTGAATATTTTGTATATTCACTTTGTCTGTTATTATTCTGTTGTGCAGCTTTTTCATAAATATTTTGACTCAATGTAAAAAATGGAATTTGAATAAATAAAAATATTAAATAAAGGTTTTTCATATTTTTCATAATAATTTTCTTTTAAATATTATCTTCTAATTTAAAAAAGTTTTTTTAAAAAAAAAATCTTTAGCAAAATATTAATTCTTACAGATAATTATTGGTTGATATCCACTATTGTATTAAAAAGGTTACACAAAAAAACAAATTATAACTCTGATTTACAACAACATAAAGGCTTGTTAGTTAACAAAAAGGATTACATTAAAATAAATCTAATGTAACCCTATATGTAACCCATATTATTTATATCTTACTGATAATATGCTAAATATATTAGGTTTGTTTGTAACTTTTTAAGTTCATTACCAATACTTTAATTTTTTAAAATTTTATGTATTGTATTCCTTGAGCAGTTTAATAATTCTGAGATACGTTTTACTCTAATACCATTAATTTTAAGTAATTTTATTTCTTTCTCATATTCTTTGATAACTTTTCTATTAACTTCCTGAGTAATGAAATCAGGTTTCTTAATATTTTCATAATCTTCCATTTCTTCAAATTCAAAACCCAGTCCGTAACCATCAATTATTTTTCGATTTAAAACAGGTACATTTTTAATATGCGCATCAACATGCTTGCATTTTGCATGCCTTAGTAAGAACCTACCATCATTGGTTTCATCTAAGTAAAATATCTCTAAGAAAAAGTTCTGAATCATACTTGTACCATGATAATCTGTTAATTTAATGCATTCCTTGGCATTGGTTTTTTTAGTATGTCCAATTACTAACCAATCTGCTCCAGTCCTTACTCTTGATTGTCTCAATAAGTCAATAATTTCCGTAGTTTGTTTTGCATCCAAAGAATCAGGTAATATTTTACTCATATTATCCAGAATAATAAACTCAGCTCCAAATTCCTCTGCGATTCTATTTAGTTCATGTATTAATTCAGTACCCATTAATATTTTACCGGTATCTTTTTCAAGAACATATTTGAAATAATCTTCATCTAATTGCTTTAATGCTCCAGCATACCTCACATGGAATGTTTTTGCATCCAGTTCAGCATCATAATAAAGAACTTTTTTAGGATTAGATTCATTTATAAAAGTATCAGAATCAGCTATTGAAGTACCTTTGCTTATATGAAAAGCAATTTGAAACGCTAAAATAGATTTACCATAGTTTGTTTGACTAAAAAACAATGTATTAGTTCCACTCCTAATAAAGGAACCAAACATTCGCTGACGATCGGGAGTTGATTCTGCTTCTGCAATCATCTCTGCAGGATTCATAATTTTTAAGCTTGATGTAAACCTTTTTCTTATTTTCTTATCCATTACGCCACCCTCCCTCTCTTTAAGATATAATTGGAGGCTTCTTCTTCAATTTCATGGTGGGGAGACACTCTGCTCCCATACACCCATTCATCCAATTCATCCCGCTTAAAATAGATTTTCTTTCCATTGGGTTTGTAAAATGGAATGGTTCGTTCACTGGTCAACTTATAAAGTTGAGCTTTTGAAGTTTGCAGGTATTCTGCTGCTTCTGCCAGGGATAAGATATTTTTTAATCTAAATCCACCTTTTTGTAACATCTGTTCGATGTTCTCTAACTTTTTTTGAAAATTTTCTGTATTTTTCATACACTAAATTTTAAAAATTTATAAATATTTTAATTCTGAAACCCTCAGTGCTATAGCATAATTAGAATTTCAAAACAAAAATAAAGAAATAAAACATTGAAAAACAGACAATAAAAGGTAAGCGTATCGATTGCATATTTGTCTGCTAAAAAGAAAAGAAATAAGAGTATTTTAACTTAAAAAAATATTTAAAAAAAATACGAAAAGTGTAATTTAGTATAAAAGGTGTATTATAATAAATCAACTATTTTGCTTAAAATATCATTTTTATTCTGACTTATAGAACGAATGTTTTTGAGTGATGAAAAATCATAGTTAATATTTTTTTGTAATATAAAGCAATTTTTTAATGTTAATGTTTTCTTTTTACCCAGTTTATATATTTTCTCTTCATCTTCGAGTAACTTAATAAAATATTTAAAGGAATCAATATCACCAATCCATAAAATTTTCTCTTCTGGAATTTTTCCAGTGAAAAGTCTATTTAATTGGGTTTTCTTTGTTGACTGATCAATACAATTAAAGTTTTTTAGTGAAATTAATACATCCTGGATTCTATCATACACATCATTACCCAAATGTTTCAGTTTAAATTTACTATTTATAGAGTTTCGATTATTAACAACTTTAATATCAGTATCAATTTTCGAACTTTCTGTTTTACCAATGATTAGATTGTTTAAATCCCTCATATTCTTGTATTTAACAAAGAATTCTTTTAAACACATTTCTTTTATATGAACAATTGCACATCTATAATCTTCATCTACAATTTCTTTTATAAATTCTGAAAATAAATCACCAATTTTTTTATATAAAACCGTTAGTAGTTTATATTTTTCTTCAATTGTATTTATTTCTAACAAACAACTATCGATATAATCAAAAATATCTCTACTAACATCAAAGCCACATAAACATAATTCATTTTGTTCAGCCAAATATTGAACAGTAAAACTCTGATATATAGAATTATTCCAGCAATAATGCTCAATTTTTTTATCAATAGTAATTAATTGATTTTGAACCTCTCCATTATTATCTTCATAACTTTCATCCACTTCATGAAAAATTTTACCTAATTCTTTAACATACAAATCATTATTCTCAAATTCTTTTTTAATATTATTAAACCAATTAAAATCTAATTTGTGAATTAACTTTTTTATTATTTCTTCAATCATAAAGCCTAATTTTATTTACTGCATCTGTTTTTTTCTGGTCTATTATTTTGGCGTATATCTCGGTTGTTTTTAAACTTTTATGTCCGAGAAGTTTAGAGACCGTATAAATATCAACTCCTTGTGTTAACATCAATGTGGCAAATGTATGTCTACCCGCATGAAAGGTTATTTTCCTG
>CAZPTG010000164.1:0-5687 GCA_964589355.1 uncultured Spirochaetaceae bacterium | reverse complement strand
AATCACAAGAATAAGCATCTCCATTATGTTCAATAACAATATAATCTCCACATATATTCTTATATGTACATTCAGTTGCTTCCAACCCTAAAAGCATTCTAAAAATCTCATCAAAAAATCTTATATTTAAAGGATTGTTCCCGTTTAAATAATCCTGATACCAGATATCGAATAATTCACAAAGAAATGTTCCGTATTGAATAGAACTTACACTATAATCCTCTAATTTATTAGTGAATTTATTTCTCTCAGCAACAGGTGAAAATTGGACATACTCAATGCCAAGACTTTTAAAATAATTATATAATAGTTCAGGGCTTCTCCAATTTTCATCGGTTATACAGCATAAGACATTTACAGCAACTTTTTTCTCTATTAGTGTTTTAATACTCCGATCTACAGTTTCCCATGAGCCTTTATTATCTTTATATAATCTATATTTATTATGAAAATATTCAGGTCCATCCATAGAAACCCCTACTAACCATTTGTATTCAAATAAAAAAGCAGCAAATTCATCGTTAATTAAAGTTCCATTTGTTTGAAGACTATTCCCAATAGATATATTTCTCCCATATTTCAATTGAAATTGAATTATCTTCTTGAAAAAAGCTATTCCTAATAAACTAGGCTCACCACCGTGCCATGTATATGATATAAAACTATTAGAATAATATAGAGATTGTTTAATTAATTCTTCTAAGGTATAATCATCCATAATAGGATTCCTTTTGTTTTGGTATAATGAGGTTTTATCGTTATAAAAACAATATTTGCATTTTAAATTACACTGACTTCCAATAGGTTTTATCATTATATGGTTCAGTGGTTTTTTGCCTAACATATTAAACATTATTAACAGAATTATAAACTATAAAACATGTATTCTTTCATCTTAAAACTACTGCTCATTTAACATATGCGTGCTAAAAAACCAGTAATAAGTATCATATTGATGAAATTTTGTATTCAAGCCTTCACTCATACTGTGAGATCTATTAGGATAAGGTATTACATAAAATCTTTTTTTATACTTAATTAATTCATTTATTAAAATTTCTGTGCTTTGGTAATGAACGTTGTCATCTCCTGTTCCATGAACGAGCAATAAGTTTCCTTTTAAGTTTTTTGCATAACTAATCGCAGCCACTTTATCATAGGCTTCAGGATCATCTTGAGGAAGACCCATAAATCTTTCAGTAAAAGGAGCAGAATATAATCTATGGTCACTTAGATAAGCACCAGGAATAGCCGTTTGAAAGATATCAGGATATCTTAAAATAAGAAGCAAGCTAACGCAGCCTCCACCACTCCATCCATATACGCCAAATCGTTTTGCATCCATATAAAGATTTTCTTTAGCCAGTTTTTTTGCTGCTGCAGCAATGTCATCTGATGGAAGAATCCCATGTTGTTTATAAATTATTTTTCTCCATTCACGGCCATACAATGATGGAGTTCCTCGACTATCTATACCAATAACAATAAAGCCTTTTTGAGCCATGAAATTATAGAAGAAATAATTATTATAGCGCCACATGTCTCTAGCAAATTGTGCTCCAGGCATACTGTAGACACTAAATATCACCGGGTACTTTTTATTTGGATTAAAATCTGGAGGTTTAATTTGCCATGCGTCTAATCGTGTCCCATTGCCAATGTCTACTTTAAAAAATTCTCCTTTTGTCTTAATATCACTTTCAATTTTCTTTATTAATTCTGAATTATCTTCAATGATTTCTAAAACCCTATGATCGGATAGTTTTATCAAATTTGTTACAGGAGGTGAGTTGAAATTTGAATATGTATGATAAGCCCATTTACCTGAGGGAGAAATTGAATAAGTATTTGTTCCCACAAATTTATCAGGAGTAACTTTTTCAATTTTGTTTTTACCTTTTAAGTTAACTCTATATAAGTATCTATAAATAGCATTTTCTGGAGATGCTATATAATATACCCATTTACCTTTCTCATCAACATACTGAATGTTTTCTATGTCAAAGCTTCCTTTTGTAATAAGTTGTGTTTTTTTACCATCACGAGATATTTTAAAGAGTTGTCGCCATCCATTTCGTTCACTTAACCATAAAAAGCTTTTTCCATTCTCAATCCATATTGCTTTCTCATTGGTAAGGAAAGCTTTATCTTTTTCAATCCATACAACAAAGCACGCTCCGTTACTTGCCTGAGATAGCAATAAATTCATAGTGTTTTGTTTACGATTAAATTGTTGAATAAAAATCTCTTCAGTTTTATTCGCCCAATCAAAATTAGTAATGTAATATCCCTTATCAAAATTGGGAACTTTCATCCAAGTTATTTTATTTGTCTCAAGATTAATGACTCCAATTTTAGCCTTTGGTATAATATCGCCTGGTTTTATATGCTGGAAGTTAATTATTCGAGGATATAAAGAGTCCGTATTATTAATCATATGGAATTCTTTGACTCCATCCAGATTTATTTGAATGAAAGCCATTTTTTTACTATCTGGACTCCAACGAATCCCACGTGTATTCAACGCCCCATCAAATTGAAACGTTGAATTTCCATTTATAATTTGTTTAGATCCATCAACGGTTAGTTGAATAATTTTTAATGTTTTGATATGTTTAATATAAATATTATTTTGGTGGTAAAAAGCAACTTTTTCACCATCTGGAGATAATACTAGACCATAAATATTATTTTTAAAATCTCCAAAATCTAACTTAATTGGTTTTCCTTCTTTTATATTTAATATCCAGTAAGAGGCTTCATTAGTTTTATCATTAGACATGAATAAAACACATTTGTTATTTTTGGAAAACCAGTATCTTCTGAAATTAATCGGCTTATCTTCACCTTCCGGGATGAGCTTATCTGCCGGAATTATTATTTTAACTTCACCTGTTTCAGGGTTTGTGCATTTTAAATCATAAGCCTCATCATATTTTTCAGATTTTTCTTTTTTTATATATCCAAACTCATCATCAAACCAGCTGGAAGTTTTTGCCCATTTTGTAGAATATTTATTATTTATAAATATATCCTCAAGTGTTAGTTCATTTGATGATTGAGCTTTTAATAAATTAACACTTATTAAAAGCTCGAAAATAACTATAATTAAAATGTAGTTTTTCATATTCATTTTTTTGCCATTTGTTCGTATCCTACAGGAATTTGACTTTTATATCCTTGTTTTAATAATCTAGTCATATCCAAAACAACATCCTGATATTCAGTATTTTTATATATGTTCTCATTTTCCATAGGGTCATTTATTAGATCATATAATTCAAAGGCAACTTTATTTTCAGTTTCAACATCAATTCACTCAACATACAGGAACTCTTTTGTTCTCACTGAGTTTCCTTGGTATGTTTTACCATCAGGAGCAGCCCAAATGCCTTCCCGAAGGAATTGGCTATAAACAGCCTTTTTCCATTGGATTGATGTATCCTTTAATAAAGGAACTAAACTAATCCCTTCTAAATTTTCAGGGATTTCTAAACCAGCTAACTCACATAAAGTAGGGTATACATCTACAAATTCAACTAACTGGCTACAATGTAAACCATTATTCCTTGTTTCTGGAGTACTTATAATTAATGGAACACGTGTATCTATTCCGTAATTTGTCATTTTGCACCAACTGCCATGTTCTCCAAGTTTCCATCCATTATCTCCCCATAGCACAATAACAGTATTCTCTAATAAATCTAACTCTTTTAATTTTTTCATTAATCTTCCAATCTGTGCATCTATATAACTAACTGAAGCGAGATAACCATGCTTTAAATGTACAGCATTTTCATTACTAACGTAGCCATCTTTGGGATATGGTTGATCTTTATAATCATTATAACCTCGAATTTCTCTAAGATTATTTATAGCCATTTGAGGAGAATTTTTTGGTAAGAAATTATTTTCAGCAAGAGGGATTTCATCTGGATTATATAAATCCCAATATTTTTTCGGCACATTAAAAGGTAAATGTGGTCTATAGTATCCAACACCAAAAAAAAAGGGTTTATCAAGTTTTTTTAATTCTTCTAGTTTTTCTAACGCTTTGTCTGTTTGAGCTCCGTCATAGTATGCATTATCTGGCAAATCTTCACATTCTGTTGATTTAGCTTTTATATACCATTGTCCAAATTGATCAATGTATTTTTCTTGTTTATTAGCGAGCAATATCTCTTGTTTTCTTTTAGATATAAAATCGATACTTTCCTGCCCCCGATAAACTGCGTCAGGATCAAAAGGATAGTTATCTAAATAAAGTTTAGGTTCACTCCATGATAATGTATCAGGAAAAGTATTATGATAGATTTTCCCTATGGCTAAAGAATGATAACCATTATTCTTAAAATATTGAGGAAGTGTTATTACATTAGGGATAGTATTTCTAAAATTTGTATGTAAGTCCAATACACCTGTTGAATTTGGTCGTAGACCTGTTAATAAACTTGCTCTGGAAGGATTGCTAACAGCAGACTGACAAAAATTTCGTGTAAAAACCACACCGTTTTCGGCAATTTTATCAATATTGGGGCTTTTTACATAATTCACTCCATAACAATTTAATTCTGGTCGTAAATCATCTACAGCTATGAAAAGAACGTTTAACGGTTGCTTTTCAACATTACTGCTACAACTGAATAATGTACTTAGGCTCAAGAATGGCCATATCTTTAAAATCAATGATCTTTTTTTCATTTCCTTTACATTTAATTATATATTTATTACCTTTTGTTCTTAAATTTGAGTAGAGGGAGTAAACCTGACACGATTTACTCCCTAACAACACCCACCTATAAAGCAATGGTATTTAATGAACCCTCAATACTATAAACCATCATTGGAAGATTCCCAATAAACAATTTAACCACTTATCTAAATAATCCTATTTCATCATTGCTCATGTTCAGATGTCAGCTACCCCACAACCCAAATAGTTCATTTTGTTCATTATCTGTTATTTCAGGATTGTAATCAATTTCACGTTGAGGAATTTGAAACCTGAATAAATTAGAGTAAGCTGCTATAGTGAAATTGTTATAATTTTCAGGATCATCTTTTACCAGATTTTCACGATATCTTATAATATCAAACCATCTAAACCCTTCACCATACAGCTCTTTCCTTCTTTCAATTTTTACATTACTGAGTGTTGCTGCTGTTAATGTTGCTCCACGAGTTGATTGTAATTCGTTAAGTAATGTTAATGCTGTTGCCGGGCCTGAAGCTCCATGAATTAAAGCTTCTATTTCGATCAGATACATTTCTGCAGATCTCATTAAAATGACATCTGGAGTATTTGTAACATTATCCCTAAATTTATCAGATCGGTTTATAGTTATTGCATCAGGATAAGGATCAGTTGCTCCATATCTCCAAAATTGATTCCTGCAATCTCCAGCTTCAAATAATGCCACAAAATCAGCGTCAGCAAACATAACTTTAGCAGACCAAGTATTAAGTGCTCCTATTCGTTCTCTACTGTCATTAGCCCATAGTGCAAACGGATCTTTAGCATCAATTCGCTGTTCTACAGATTGTGACATTGACCAAATTGATTCACTAACACTATTATCATTAAAGCCAGCTTGGAAACTAATAGCGTCCATTAAATTATATCCAATTCTTGCCGCTCTAGCATAATCCGCTGCATTTTGCCAATCTTCCATAGTTATGTAAACTCT
>CAZPTG010000163.1:0-5693 GCA_964589355.1 uncultured Spirochaetaceae bacterium | reverse complement strand
TGAAGATGTAGAAGCTGTAGCAGTTGAAGATGAAGAAGCCATAGCAGTTGAAGATGAAGAAGCCATAGCAGTTGAAGATGAAGAAGCTGTAGCAGTTGAAGATGAAGAAGCCATAGCAGTTGAAGATGAAGAAGCTATAGCAGTTGAAGATGAAGAAAAAATAACTAAAGAAGAAAATGTTCTCTTTGCTAATACATCTAATGAGTTTGAAGATGATTATTATACTACTCTTTCTTTAAGAGGTTCAGCAGCTTATACAAAAGCACCAGTTTCAGGAACTTTAACCACTTATGATCAATATAGTGCTGCAATTGGATTAGGCTTAGGTTTTAATAATATTATCCCACTCAATAATATTGGTTTGGGTTTGAATATTGACACTGATTTTATATTATTACCACATGATGGAGAAGCTTTGAATTCTTTAAAAAGTTTCTTAATTGATTCATCAATAACTGATTATGGGTTGAGAGTTACAATAGCTCCAGAAGTTGAATTAAGTTTAAATAGATTTAGTGTAGATATTGCACCATTTGTTGATGCTACCTTAGTAGATTATTCAATTTTTGATATTGATTATTCTCCAGATTATTTTTCACATTTTGTGATTGGATATGGAGCTAAATTAGGTATTAATTTTAATGCTAGTGATAATTTACAATTAGGAGTTGCTGCTAAAGCTAGAAAATATGGTGGAATGGCTAATTGGAATGATCTTGATGAATGGGGTGTAGAAGTAACACCTACTTTATCCTTAAGATTTTAATTTATAATAATCAGAAACTAAGGGCCAACATTTAGTTGGCCCATTATTTTGTATGTAGTTTTTATAAAATTAAATTATATACCTTGTCAAAAAGAAATGGTGTTTGTATTATTGTAATATAATTAATACTTTTATAAGGAGATAGAGGTTTTCCCTCTAAAAAAAATAATGAAAAAAAGCCGCATGCAACGTTGCATCGACTATATTAGATTTAATTATGATTCAGAAGGTTTTATACTGACTGATGATCATGAGGCTGATATAAGAGCAGTATTGGATGAAGATAAAACTGCTGATAGTTTGATTGACCAATATATTGTTAATAATTCTTTAGTTAATCAAAACTATGTTGCAAGTAATAATGACAACAATTATTATGAAAATACAAGATGTTTGTTTAATTTTTTTGATATTCATGATCGTGATGAATTAAGAAGAATTGTAATTTATATTATTTCTTTGAGAAGTGCTGAATTAATGGTAGATCCTATTGACGGACCATTTGATTTAAACAAATTAGAAGATATTCATTCTTCTTTATTTGGCGATATTTATCCTTCTGCTGGTACTCTTAGGACTAAAACAGCTGCTAAAAGGACAGAATTTTGCAGACCTGAATATATTGTTAGTTCTTCAAAAGTCCTTTTTAAAAAATTAAGTAAGGATAGATATTTAAGAGGTTTAGATCGCGAAGAATTTATAAATGAATTAGCTTACTATATGGGTGAATTAGAAGCAATCCATCCATTTAGAAATGGCAATGCACAAGCTGCAAGACTTTTCTTTTGGGATTTAACTTATTTTGCAGGGTATATAATAGATTGGGAAAGTATTGATCCTGATAGATTATTAGAAGCTGATATTTGTGCAATTGATGGTGATTATCAACCTTTAATAGATGTTTTAGAAGAAGTTGTATATATTAGTTAAGCAAAAAGGAAGGAAATCTGTTTTGGGTGGTCTTCCTTTTTTAAATATTTAAAAAGTATAAAGGAAAAAAATGAATAGTTTTGAATACCACACTCCGACAAAAGTAATATTTAAAGAAAATGGTGAAACTGAAGTTGCAAAAGAAATTTCAGTTTTCAATCCTAAAAAAGTGTTAATTCATTATGGTGGTAATAGTGCTGTAAAATCTGGATTAATTGATCGAGTAAAAAAATATTTAGATGCTAAAAATATTAATTATGTCCTATTAGGTGGAGTTTGTCCAAATCCATTATTATCAAAAGTTAATGAAGGAATCAGTTTATGTAAAAAAGAGAGCGTTGATTTTATTTTAGCTATCGGTGGAGGTAGTGTGATTGATTCATCAAAAGCTATAGCAATTGGCCTCTTTAATCGTGGAAATGTTTGGGACTTTTTTGAAGGGAAAAGAAAAGTTAAAGGCTCTCTACCTGTTGCAGCTATATTAACAATTGCCGCTGCAGGTTCAGAGATGAGTAAAGGATGTGTTATAACAAAAGATGAGGGTTTATTAAAGCGATCATGTAAACATACAGATGCAGCATGTAAATTTGCAATTATGAATCCTTTATTAACTTTAACGCTTCCAAGATATCAAACTTTTAGTGGAATTGTAGATATTTTAATGCACACTATGGAAAGATATATTAATACTGATGGTACCCAAAATTTAGATATAACCGATGAAATTGCTGAAGGTTTAATGAGAGCTGTAATAAAAAATGCTCTAATATTGAAAGAAAATCCAAATGATGTTCAAGCTAGATGGAATATTATGTGGGCAGGTAGTTTGTCTCATAATGGTTTAACTGGATGTGGAACAAATTCTGGTGAATGGGCAGTTCATAAAATTGAACATGAATTAGGTGGTTTATATGATGTTGCTCATGGAGCAGGCTTAAGCGCTGTATTTACAGCATGGGCGTTATATGTTTTTGATAAAATAGAAGATCGTCTTGAGAAATTTGCTATAAAAGTATTTGGTGTAGATCCTCAAAAAAATTCAAAAGAAACAGCAATTTTAGGATTAAAAAAATTAAAAGAATTTTATAGAAGTGTAGATATGCCAACTAATCTTAATCAATTAGGTGTTGATCCTAGTGATGAAGAAATAGAGGAGCTTAGTATAAAAGCAACTAATTTTGGAAAAAGATTGATTGGTACAACAATTCCTCTTGATAAAGATGATTTAATTAAAATTTATACAATGGCAAAATAAAAAAAATATAATATATAATTCCTCATTTTTCAGTGTTTTGATTAAATGAGGATTTTTTATATAAAAAAATTGTATATTAAATGAAATAGTTATAAAATAAGTATAATTGTAACGTTACAAAATAATAAGAGGTATACTATGCCAACTATAAAAGATATTGCAAAACATGCTAAAGTTTCTCATGGGACAGTTTCAAATGTATTAAATAATAGAGGTAATGTAAGTGTTGAAAAAATTAATCTTGTAAAAAAATCAATAGAAGAATTAGGATATAAAGTTAATTTGCAGGCAAAAAATCTTAGACAAGGAAAAACTAATCAAGTAGCTATAATTATTCCACGTTTAGATATAAAAAGATATGTAGATGTTTATATTGCAATAAATACAATTCTTTCTAAAAAAGGATATGATGTTACAATTCATTGCAGTAATGATTCTATTGAAGAAGAAAAAATATTATTAAATTCTATCAGTGCTTCGAATCCTACTGCTATAGTTATTGTTAGTGTATCCTCTAATATTACATACATTGAAAATGAAGATGTTACAATTTTTTTTGCTTTAAAAAATGTAAAAAATAGACCTGCTAATTCTTGTTATGTAGGATTTGATTATTATAAAATTGGCGAAGATTTAGCTAAAAAAGCAATAGATGAGGGGGCCTCAAATGTTGCTTGTTTTTGTGGTATGCCAACAAATATTAGTGATAAATTATTTTATAAAGGTTGCTTTGAAACATTAGAAAAAAATGGAGTAAAATGCAAAGATTTCTTTTCGGAAACTGCAATAATTCATCAAAAAGCTTTTAAAATTGCAATGAAATATAATAAATATGATTCAATTATTACATTAGGAGAGGAAAGAGCATTAAACTTGTGTGATGCATTAAATATTGTAAATGATGAATATAGTCAAAAAATATATTGTGCTTCAAGCAAAACTTATGTTAATAAAAGCTGTTTTGATAAATATGTTTTAAATTATAAATATTGTGCAAGTATTATTGCAAATAAAATAATAGAAAAAGATAATAAAGATGAAATTATAGATTGTGATGGTTTTGAAAATTCTTTTTCAGATATTAAGGTAACTGATTTAAAAAAACAAATAAATTTTTTAGCTTCACAGAGTCCTACAAGTGAAGCTTTAACCTATTTAGTGCCTAAATTTACAAAAAAAACAGGAATAAAAGTTAAAATAATAAAATATCCTTATCAAGAATTATATAATAAAGTTAAAAATTCGTATAATACAAAAGCTTATGATATTATTAGAATGGATATGGCTTGGCTTTCAAAATTAGGACATAAGATTTATTCCCCACTTGATTTAAGCTCTTATCCATATAAAAATATAAAAGAAAACTTAGTTGATTCTATTCCAAATAATTATTTTTATTCAAAAGATAAGATTTATGCTCTACCTTTTGATACAAGTGCACAATTATTATATTATAGAAGAGATTTGTTTGAAGATTCTTTGATAAAAAGAGATTTTTTTGAAAAGACTAAAAAACAATTGAATGTTCCTACAACTTATGAGGAATTTGATTATATAGCAAAGTATTTTACAAAAAGTTATAATCAGAATTCTCCTACAAAATTTGGAACATCTATGATAAAAGGTTCTTCTGTTGCTATTGCTTGTGAGGTGTTGCCTAGGATTAAAGCAAAAGGCATATCCATATTTGATTCAAATGGAAAAGTAAAAATTAACACTAAACAAGTAAAGGATACAATATTAGAATTTTTTGAATTGTCAAAATATACAAGTGAAGGACAGTATTCTTGGTGGCAAAATTCTATTGAAGAATTTGCAAATGAAGAGATTGCAATGACAATAGTTTTTGGTAATCATGCATCTAGGTTAGTTGAATCTCAAAAGTCTGAACTTATTAATAAAATTGGCTTTGCAACAATCCCTGGTGGTCGACCTATGTTGGGCGGTGGTGTTATTGGGATTTCAAAAAATACAAAAAAACAAAAGGAAATTGACACTTTTTTAAGATGGGTATATTCAAAAGAAATTACTGATCATGTTAATTATTTAGGTGGGTATATAAGCTCAAAAAATATAAATTCTAATTTAGATGCAATTAATCTTTATCCTTGGATAACAGGGATAGAAAATTCTTTTGAGTGTGGATGGCGATATTCCAAAAAAGTTAAAGGTGAGTTTGATGAATTTGAATTTGAACAAATTTTTGGTACCACACTTAGTGCAATAGTTTCCGGCTTGTTAGATATTGATGAAGGTTTATCAGAAGCTCAAAGAGCAATTGATATACAATTTAACCAATTATAATTGATACGTATCAATAAAATATATTAAATATTTCTCATGCTTTTTTATAAATGTGTGAGTTTTTTTATTATTAAGGGTAAAAAATAATTGTTTTTTTATTGACACGTTCCAATTTTATGGTATTATATGATTGTATTTAGGAGAAAAATTGTGTTATTTAATGATAATAATAAGAAAATAATTAATAATTGTAGAAAAAATAAATTTCTAATAGCTGCACATAGAGGAACAGTTGGAGGGAATATTATTCCAAATACAACTCTTTCTTTTAAGAATGCTCTTCTTCATGGAGCAGATATCGTTGAGATGGATTTGATTTTAAGTACCGATGGAGTCTTTTATGTTTTTCATAATGGTGAAGAAAAGAAAGTCTTATCAGTTGATAAAGATATTAGAAAAATGAGTTCTAAGGAAATCGATGAATTATATTGTTATAAT
>CAZPTG010000162.1:0-5732 GCA_964589355.1 uncultured Spirochaetaceae bacterium | reverse complement strand
TGGAACACTGAAGAAAAGCAAAATTTAGACACTTATCGTATTAAAGTTGAAGGTGATAGTCGGGTTTCTTTTTCAAGTTCTGACCTTATGATTGATAATTTTCTTCCTGAAACTACACATTTAATTGATCAAACTGATTCAGATAATGTTAATGGAGACAATGATTGGTATAAAAAAAATAAACCAAGTATTTCACTTACTTGTGATGATGGTGATGGTAGTGGTTGTTACTCTATTCTTTATAGATTTAATAATGAAGATTTTACTGAAATAAGTAGTTTATCTAGTGATTCTGTAGATATACCAGAAGCAGAAGTGCCTGAAGGGGAATCAACTTTATATTACTACTCTAAAGATAACGCTGTTGATTTAAATGATGATCATAACGAAGGGGTTGTAGAAGAATTTGATATTAAAGTTGACACAATGGCCCCAAATATTGAAGAAATAGATAATATCATTACTAATGAGTCGGTTACAGTAACAGCAAATGCTACAGATGCAACTTCAGGTGTTAGTACATATACTTGGGAACAAGTTAGTGGAAGTGAATTAACTTTTGATAATAAAAATGATAATTCAATTGATATCTCTGCTGATGTAGATGGTGTTTATAATGTAAAGTTAACAGTTACAGACAAAGCTGGAAATGAAAGTACTGAAGAGTTTACTTTTACTTTTGATAATGAAAGTCCAAGTATAAGTGAATATAATAAACCAATAGAAGATAAAGTTTATACTGACTCAGATAGCGTAACTTTAGAATTTGATATTTCAGATTCTGATCCTCAAATTCAATTAGAATGTGGTTATATAGTGGGTGATCCTAGTAATAATCCAGTAGTTGTGAATTGTGATTCTGGCACTTTTTCAAGCAATGTAGATTATACTTATTTAACAGATGGTAGAAATGATATTTATGCTTATGTAAAAGATGCAGCTGGAAATGATACATATTTTACTAATCCTATATCTATAGTTTACAACAATGATCAAATTTTAACTGTAGATGATGATGGAGATGCTGATTTTGATAACATTCAAGAAGCTATTGATGAAGCCACAGTTGGAGATACTATTGAAGTTAAAGCTGGTAGTTATTTAGAAGCAGTAGTGGATAAAGGTTTAACTCTTTTGGGTTTTAACTCTGATGTGAATGTAAGTGATTGGTCAAGTGATATAAGTACAATTAATGCTGGTGTAGATAGTTGTGGAATTGAAATAGCAGCAGATGATGTTGTTATTAATGGATTTAAAGTTGTTGGTACTAGTGATAGTGGATCAGGAATATGTATGAATAGTGGAGGTAACCCAACTATTAAGTATAATCATCTAAGTAATAGTACAAGAGGAGTTAATTTCGTTGTTTCAAGTGGTCAAAGCATTAATGGTGGTGTTATTTCAGAAAATAAGATTACTAACAATAACTACTATGGTATTTATGCTAGTTCAGCAACTAATGCTGAGGCTACACTCTCAGGTGTTACAATTGAAAATAATGATATAGATAACAATGGAAAATATGGTATACAGCTTATAAGTCATAATTATAAACATGCTGTTACTGGAATTGCAATTATTAATAACAAAATTTATAATAATGGACGTAATGGACTTAAAATAGTAGATGCAACTAATAATACTATTAATAACAATGAGTTTTATAATAACGGTTTTGGTACTGAGGCTAGTTCAGATAAATATAAGTATGGAGTTATGATAGAGGCTCATAGTGGTTCTCAAGGGGTTGTTACAGGTAATGAGTTTGAGAATAATGATTTCTATAATAATAATCTCGGTAGTGTTATTATCCGGGATGTTTATAGTGATACTGTAGATGCAGTTTTTTCTGATACTTTATTTAATGAAAATTCATTTAGAGAAGGAGAAGGTAAGTATACTATAAATAGTACAGTTTCAGACACAATTAATGCTACTCATAACTGGTGGGGAGTTTATACTGCTTCAGAGATAGAAAACACTTTTGAAGGTAACATTAATTATTCTCCTTGGTATATGGAAGAAGGAATGGAGTATTTAAACACTGATGTTGGTAAAGCATATATCTATGTAGATGATAATAGTAATGAGAGCGTTTATGAAAATGAAGATAATGGTCCTTATTGGGATTTTAATGCTTTTGATAATCTAGTTGAAGCTAGAAATGCAGTCGAGGATGGTGGAACTATTCATATTAATGATGGTAGCTATACTTTAAATAGCACTTTAGATTTAAGTATAAGTAATTTAACTTTCAGAGGTGAAAGTAGAGATGATGTAATAATAGATGCCAGTGTTATAGATGGTTATGGTATTAAAGTTTATAATAAAAATAATGTTACTTTAGAAAACTTTACTTTAGTTGGTCCAACTGGGGGTTATGATGAATCAAATCCTTCTTGGAATGATTATAAGGATAATTATGGATTGAAAATAGGTCATCTTAATGGTTTTACTTTAAATAACGTTAAAGTAGAAGGTTCAGCTTTATCTGAAGTAGATTTAAATGATGTTACTGATTCTTTAATTACTAATGTAGTTGCTGATGGTAAAAGTACTGGAGGTGTTGGAATTGCTTTATCAGGTTCTCAAAATATTACAATTTCAAATTCTGAGACAAGTAATAATAGTTGGGGTGGAGTTGGATTGTTCGATTACGCTGCTGTTGGAAATACTTATGATACAAAAGATATAACAATAGAAGATAATAATATTTTTAATGAAGTAGTGCCTATATATATTGATGATGAATCAAAGGATGATTGGACTGGAACGGTTTATAATATAAATTTACCTTCAGAATATAGCTTTGCTATTAAGAACCTTGATCATAAAAGCAGAGGAGATGATTTTACTTTTTATCATAAAGAAGAATCAGACGCTATAAGTTTAGCCACTTCTTTTGCGAATAATGAATCATCATATATTCAAACTTTAAGCAGAGATACTAATAATTATGTTCAAGAGGAAAATAATTATATTGTAGCTGATGGGATGAGTATACAAACTGCTTTAGATCAAGCTCAAGCAGGCGCTACTGTTAATGTAAGAAATGCTACTTATAATGAAAATGTAAACATTAAAAAATCTGTTAGCTTATCAGGTGAAGATACACTAAATACTGTTATTTCTTCTAGTTCTGGTAGAGTAATAAATATTAGCGCTCAAGAAGGTATAGATGGAGTAAATATTGAAAATTTTACTTTAAGAAGTCAAGATGATTCAATTGTTTTACAATCTGATTCTGCTATAAACAACGGATATGATGGAAAAAATTATATCTATAAAAATTTAATAGTTGATGCTAATGGAAATGCTCAAACAGCTATAGGATTATTTGATGTAGATACTGTTGAATTAGATAATGTAGAGGTTAAGAATTCTACTAGAACAAATGGTGGAGCTATTGAAATGATAGGAGTTAAAGATTTTACTCTTAAAAACAGTTCAGTTCATGATAATGAAATTGGTTTAAAAGTGTTTAATGCTACTGGTTATGAAGAAAATACTAATGTTATAATAGAAAACTCTGTGTTTAAGAATAATAATCAAGGAATCATCAATGATGTAGATGGAATGATTGTTGAAGCAGAAAATAATTATTGGGGATCTGAAGATGGACCTAGTCATGTTGATAATACTTTCAACAAATCAAATCAAGGAAATAGTATAGAAGGATTAATTGATTTTGTTACTTGGTGCACAGATGAAGCTTTGACTAGTTGTGGTTTTGCTCCAATTACTACAGATACTAATAAATTCTCTTCTATACAAAATGCAGTTGATAGTCTTGCAAGTGGAGGAAGCATTAATATAATAGCTGGAACCTGTACTGAAGGAGTAGTGGTAGGAAATAATGATATAACAGTATTAGGAGCTAATGAAGGTATTAGTTATAACGGTGAAAGAACAACAGAAACTATCTTAGATGGTTACATTAAAGTTCAAGCTAACAACTTTGAGTTAAATGGTTTAACTGTTAAAAATGGTGGTGATGTTCCAGCCGGAGAACTTGCTGGTTTATATATAGTAGGAGTAACAAGTGGGCATGAAATAGTAAATAATATTTTTACTAAGAATGATGGAGACGCTCCAGAAAGTGGAGATTCATCAAGAGGATTAGTTAGTGAAACTGGTGGTGTGAATAATTGGAAAGTAGAGAATAATAAATTCACTGGTTGGCATACAGGTATTTACTTGCAAAATGTAGAAAACGTAAATGTTTCAGGTAATTTAATGAAAGAAAATTATGTAGGTATGTCAATGGATGGTGGAAATGTAGTTACAGTTATAGATAATCAATTTGTAGATAATGGTTTTGAAGGTATAGGAATTGCTGAGTCTAATGGATTAAATGAAATAAATATTAATTATAACCAATTTGTAGGTAATGTAGCTGGTTTAACTAATTACAGCACTATTTCATGGGTTAATGCTAAAAATAACTACTGGGGATCTGAAAATGGACCTACTGACTTAAACAATAATGATTTAATTTGGGATGGAGATGGAGATACAATAGAAGGTTTTGTAGATTACAATCCTTTCTGTATGGATGGACCGGTAGATAATAATTGTAACCTAGCCTCAACCGGAGAATTACATGAATTTGAAATTAATATAGATAATGAAATTTATAAAGATATGTATAATGAACTTTCAGTTAGAGCTGTAGATGATGAAGGGTATACTTTAATAAATTTTGATGACGAAGTATCTTTAAGTGTTAATAGTGGTGCTTGGTTTAATGATTCTTTGTTGGGAGATAATAATGAATGGGATCAAGGGGAGGCATTTACTAAGATTAAAAATGATAAAGTAGGACCTGTTATTATTAATGCTATAGGTCAAGATAAAAGTGGAAGTACCAACAAGGATCCTGATATTAATGAGGTTGTTTTTATTAATTCAAATGACATAGTATTAGAAAGCATGATTAATATGACTGATTCTGCTGAAGCTAACAATACTTTTGAAGACGGATTTCACTATGAGTTCACTGTAAAAGTATTTGATCATGAGTTAGATAGATTACATACTAGGTTTAATGATTGGACTCAATCTTCAGGCGATGGTGGAGAAATCCCAACTTGGGATGAAAGTGTTGAAGGTGGTGCAGTAGATAAGAGTAATGCCAGAATGTTAATAGATGAAAGTGGAGAAACTAATGCTTTAGTAGGCGGATTTACTGAAGATGTAATTGAAAATGGCAATGGCGGTTTAGAGAGCTATATAGTAGGTAATACTTATGAGCAGTCAGAATCAGCTAATATTAGTCAAATTGATGATAGTGATGGATATAGAGAAGTTAAATTTCATGTTTTCTTTAGAATCCCAGAAGGAACTAGTTCAGGATTATATAATAATTCAGAATATGAAATTGAAGCGTATAATTCTTCTGATGAATAGAAATATAAATTTAACTAATAAAGATAAACATATGAAAAATATAATTGAGACAACTATTCCTATTTTTCTTTCTGTGGTTTGCATTTTTTTCTTTACAGCAAATAATTTACAAGCGGCTACAGTAGGTGGTAGTATAGGAATAAATGATAATACCACCACCATTGTAAAACCTAGCACTCCTGAAAATTTAACAGTAGAAAGTATTGATGGAGAAACTGAAATCACTATAACTTGGAATGAGGTTTCTGATGCCACTAACTATAATCTCTATCGTTTTCAAGAAGTGGGTGGAAATATGCAAGAAGATGAAAAAATTAGCAATT
>CAZPTG010000161.1:0-5750 GCA_964589355.1 uncultured Spirochaetaceae bacterium | reverse complement strand
GGTAATATTGATAATACACTTCCTGTTAATAATAGATTCCACTTTGCTGAATATTGAGATTGGAATTGTGTTAAGCCCAATGTAACTGTATATAAATTCTCTTTTGTTAAATACAACATTGGTCTTAATAAATCATTCCAATTATTCATAAATGCTATTATGAATAATGTTGCTCCTGGTGCTGAACATTGAGGAAGGAAAATATAAATATACATCTTCCATGCATTTGCTCCATCAATAATTCCTGCATCTAATAATGCATCTGGTATTTGTTCAAAATATTCTTTTAGCATAAATGTACCAAATGCTCCTGCTAAAAAGGATGGAATAATAAGAGGTAGAAATGTATCTAACCAATTTAATTTCATCATTATATAATATTCTGGAATAATTGTTACTTGAACCGGAACCATCAATGTTATTAATAAAAGTGTAAATACTAATTTTCCACCTTTAAAAGTCATTCTTGCAAATACAAATCCTCCAAGAGTACAAATGATTACTTGTCCAAAAGCAGCTAATACACACACAAATATTGAATTTAGAGTATATCTTCCAAAATTATACTTTCCTATAACTATTTGATAGTTTTCAAACATATTTGATTTAAATAATAAATCAGGAATTTTAAATATACCTTTAGAAAATATATTTTGCTCAGTATTAAATGAATTTTGTAACATCCATACAAAGGGGAATACAGCTATTAGGGCTGCTAGAATTATTAATACCATTCTCATAGGATTTATTTTACTTTTTCTCTTTTTCATAAACACACTCTCCTATTCTAATGGTCTTGCCCAATTTTTTCTAATATAGAAATTCATAATTGTTAAAAGTCCTACAAATATCAATAACACAAATGCAACTGCTGCTGCATAACCAACTCTATAATATACAAATGCATTTAGATAAACATCATAAACTAATGTGTTTGTTGCATTTTGTGGACCACCTTTTGTCATTGCATATATCAATTCAAAGTTTTTAAATGAATCTATTATTGAAATTGTTAATACGAAAAATACACTTGGAGCCAACATTGGAAGAACTACTTTAAAAAATCTTTGTACACTATTAGCTCCATCAACGATTGCAGCTTCAATTGTTTGTGCAGATATTCCCTGTAATCCTGCTAAAAACAATATCATACTATATCCTGCCATCTTCCAAACTTGTACAAAAGCTACAGTTCTAAGAGCTATTTTAGGATCTCCTAACCAATATGCTGTGGGTATATTTAAAGATTCTAATATTGTATGTAATAAACCAATATTTGGACCTAATATCCAATTCCAAACTATTCCAACAGCAACTGCAGACGTAACTACAGGTAAATATATTATTGCTCTAAAAAATGCAATTGATTTTAGTTTTACATTAATGAGAACTGCTAATAACAAACCAAAAAAGATTGAACCAATTACATAATAAATTGAAAATTCTACTGTATTAAATAGAGTTTGAATAAAGGTATCTGTATTAAAAGCTTCAATATAGTTTGTTATTCCTATAAATTTGGGGGATCCTAATAATGACCACTGAGAAAAACTTAATACAAAAGCCCAAACAATGGGAACAATTCTAAAAACAATTAATCCAATTATTGTTGGCAATAAAAATAACCATGGTGTAAATCTACCATGCCATAATAGTTTTTTATTTTTCATTTCCTCCCCCTATAAAGAGACATATGGCTACAAAAAATTTGTAGCCATATAATTTATACAAATGTTAATTATTTATAATATCTAGCTAATACAGTGTTAATTGATTTTTCACCTTTAACAAGTGCTTCATCAAGACTTATCTCGCCATTGATAACACCATCAATTAATCCATTAAAACCTAAAGCCTCAGCTGCACCGTATCCTCTCCATTCACTCCAACCTTTTGTAAATGAAGTTCTCATCTCACTTGCTGCTTGTTCTTTTAATACATTCATCTCAG
This sequence comes from uncultured Spirochaetaceae bacterium, assembly GCA_964589355.1. Lineage (GTDB taxonomy): Bacteria > Spirochaetota > Spirochaetia > Sphaerochaetales > Sphaerochaetaceae > Pleomorphochaeta. Next base: position 3,800 of record CAZPTG010000161.1, on the reverse strand, counting down.
CTGGTAATTTTGAAGGATCTGCAAAAGCTTCACTTTCTGTTAATGCTTTAAAGGAAGGTATTTTACCTGCCAAATACATTCCTAAATCAACACCTTCTCCTGCTACATATTTAGCAAAATCCCAAGCTTCTTGTGGGTGTTCTGTATTTGGAGATAATGCATAAGAATCAGTCCATGCATAAGTTAATCCTTTATCAGTACTTGGGCCTGTTGGTACTTTTGCAATACCCCAGTTCATATTAGGATCTGAAACATTTCTATTATTATCAATATTCCAAGATCCATCTATCCACATTGCAGCCTTTTGTTGTGGAAATACATCTTGTTGTCTAATTGAGCTCATATCTTTTTGAGATGGAGCGCTTTTGTCTACTAATACTAAGTCACTTAACATATTTAAAGCTTCAAGAGCTGCTTCATCAGGATCAAATCTCATAGTATCTCTATTTATTAATCTACCACCATTTGCATATACCCATGATTCAACATGTGCATATCTTCCATAGAACCAGAATCCATATTGATCTATTTTACCATCATTATCTTTATCAATTGTTAATTTTTTTGCTGCATCTCTAAATTCATCCCAACTCCAATCATCATCAGGATAATCAATACCAGCTGCATCAAATGCATCTTTATTATAATAAAGTGTTGTTGTAACTAATGCAAAAGGAAGTGCATAATAATGCTCTGTTTTACTTACATCTTTTACAGCTTCTAATAAATCTGAATAAAAAACATCACGTGTATTATCTGAATCAATAAATGAATCTAATTCTAATACTAAATCATTTTCAGCCCATTCTTCTAAAGTACTTGAGCTCATAGTAAATACATCAGGAAGTTTATTTTGATTTGCTAAAATTCTGATTTTTGTCCAATATTCTTTTGTACTTACTATTGTATTATTAATAGTAACATTTGGATGTTCACTTTCATACTGAGCAATTATTTCTTGATTTTTTTCCTTTAAATCTGGATCCCAAGTCCACCATTCTAAAACAACATTTTCATCTTGCTTTACTTCAGCACTCTCTTTTTGTCCATTCGCAAAAACCGATAAGCTCACAAAGATTAAAACAGAAAGAGTAATTAATACTTTTTTCATAACTTTTCTCCTTTCTAATTAAATGTTAAATCACATAACAACATAACGCAACAAATAATTTAGTAAATATAAAATAACAACTATTTGTCATGTTTTCAACTTATTTTTAAAAACATAATGAAAAAAACTTATTTTTTATATAATATCCCTGCAATAATTGCTGTTAAAGGAGCTGTTAATACTAATCCAAAACTACCAACAACAGTATTTAATATCTCTGAACTAACATAGTTTAGATTTAATACCTGTAATATTGGAGTTCCCTGAGCTAAAAAAACTAAAAGGAGGCCAATATAATTACTAGAATATGCTAGTAACAATGTTGTAGTCATTGTCCCTATTACTGTCCTTCCAACTCTCAAGCCTGATATTATTAATTGTGACTCTTTTAATGAAGGGTTGTGAATGTGTACTTCTTCCATGCTAGCTGCTACATCCATTGATATATCCATTAAGGCACCACTAGCTGATAAAAATATTCCTGATATAAAAATATTTGTAATATTTAAATGTGAATACCCACTATATAATAAAGTTTCCATAAAAGGTTTTACAGCACCACTTATATGCATTAAATTTGTAAAAATAATAGATAATATACAGGTTATTACAATACCTGATGCTGTTCCTAAAAATGCCGCTAAACCTTTTTTAGAAAACTCACCAATAATAAATAAAACTACAAATGATAATATTATTACAATTATCATTGAGATAAAGATAGGATTATATCCTAATAAAAAAAGAGGTAATAAAACTTTAAAAATCATCACCCCTGAAAAACAAAATGAAATTAGTGCTTTAAATCCTGTCCACCCAGCAAAAATTAATAAAAAAGCACCAAAAAATACTATTAAAAATATTTCTATATTTATTCTATACTTTCCAAGAACATTTACACTTTCAATTTTATTATTTTTTAAATAAGGAGTTACAAGAACTTTCATTCCTTCTTGATACACACTATCTAATTCCATTTTTCCCATCAATAAATTTGTTCCACCTACTTTTTCACCTTTGTATTTTCCATTCAATATTTCAAGTTCTAAAGACTGACTTCCTACTTTTGCAATCCCATATTGTTCCAAATTTGAATTATCAACACAAATCACCTTAGCCTTATAAGCTTTAGGTGATTGTGTATTATTAAATTTACTTGGAATAAAGGCTATAACTATTGTGATAATACTTAATAGAATTGAAAAAGTTTTATTTAAGTTTTTCGCTTTTATTCTCATATTATTTTAGTTTTCCACTGTCATTGCATTGTACATGAAATCAAAGATATCAGTATTATCAAACATACCATTAACAACTTCACTTGATTTACCTAAAGCAAAAGTTGCAACAGGAACAGCTGTATGTGAATAAGAGGTAAAAGCAACACCTGCTCTCTTATTTAAAATATGTGTTATTTCCATTACAAATGGTTCATATCCTCCATATAAGAGATAATCTTGTGTTGAAGAACCTTTTATTACTTCTCCTGCTAAAGATCTCATAAGTGCATCTTCTAATAATTCTTCATCTTCTTGTGATAAATTATTTAAACCGAAATAGTATTCTAAGTCATATTTTAAATCATCTAAATTACAATTTTGTACATTATGTGTTTTCTTATAGTTTGAAAAAATATCACTACCATATTTTTCATAAGATATTTTTTGATTTTGCAATTGAGAAAAAGCACTTTCATATTGAGTTCCTGCAAAACCTAATGTTAATCCACCTGTTTCATGGTCACCTGTTACAATTATTAGTGTATTTTCTGGATCACTATTATAATAATCAATAGCTACTTGGACAGCTTTTTCAAAAGCAATTGTATCTTCTATTGCTGTTACAGCATCGTTAGCGTGACAAGCATGGTCAATCCTTCCACCTTCAACCATCAAGAAAAACCCATCTTTATCTTTACTTAAAGTTGCAATAGCTTTTTCAGTTAATTGAGCTAAAGTTGGTTGGTTTTTATTATCAATTTGATAATCAAGATGAGAAGAATCTAATAAAGCGACAATTTTATCACCTGATTTTGGATTATAATTTAAGAAATCATTAGTTTGAGCTTCACTAATAAAACTTTTATAGCCCATTTTTTCCATTTCTTTAATTAAATCTCTATCATCACTTCTTTTTGATTTTAGATTTTCTTCATTATTTTTAGCTACAAAATTTCTATAACCACCACCAGCTAAGAAATCAACACCGCTATATGCTTCATCAACAGCTATTTCATTTTCTGCATTTCTATTAACATTTGATGCTAAAAATACTGCAGGAGTTGCATGAGTAACTCTTGTTGTTGTAACAATTCCAGTTGCTTTATTTAAATCTTGTGCATATTCTAAAATATTTTTTAGCTTATTTTTTTCCATATCTACTGATATAGCACCACTATATGTCTTGCTTCCTGTAGCTATTGCTGTACCAGCTGCTGCTGAATCTGTTATTAATTTATCTTGAGCATAAGTTGTTGTTAATCCTTGATTTTTAAAACTTTCAAAATTTAAAGATTTAAATTTTTGATTTTCTTTTGCGCCTAAAAATGCATCAGTAGTTGCAATTTGTGCTACACTCATTCCATCACCAATTAATAGTATTACATTTTTTGCACCTTCATTTGAGCTTGATGGAGCACTAATAGATGTTTCATTTACACCTTGAGCAAATAATGAAGTACTCATTAAAG